>NZ_JBSYXO010000070.1:0-7562 GCF_054172045.1 Methylomonas sp. MgM2
GCCGCCGCCCTCTGGCTGATCAGTTCGTGCACGAAACCGGATGGATAGGCCGTCTCGGTGGCGTGCCAGGAGGATTGGCGCACATGTTCCGCTTCGCTTAATAAGTCGACAGCGGCCAGCGGCAAGCCGGGATCGGACAGGCAAGCGGCCAGCAAGCGCTGGAAATGTTCGCTTAGGCGGGCAATAGTTTCGGGCAGGAACAATTCGGCGGCATATACAAAGCTGCCATTGAACACGCCGTCGGCGTCTTCCTCGGTCGCCAGGCTCAAATCAAATTGCGCGGCGGCCGGCTCGCTTGCCATGCGCTCGATGTTCAAGCCCGAGAGTGTATTCAATGCGCTGAGGTCGCGTTTTTGGTGGTTGAACATCACCTGAAACAACGGATTACGGTTCATTGCCCGTTCCGGCTGCAGCAACTCGACCAACTGTTCGAACGGCAGATCCGGATGCTCCTGCGCCGCCAATAGGGTTTGCTTGGTATGCGCCAACCAATATCTGAAACTTAGATCTCCACGGCACTCGGCTTTGACCACCAAGGTATTGACGAAAAAACCGACCACGGGCTCGGTTTCCAGGCGCTGGCGATTGGCGACCGGTACGCCGACACGGATGTCCGGCTGGCCGCTGTAGCGGTAAAGCAAGGCCGCGAAAGCCGTGAATAGAACGACAAACGGCGTGGTATCGCTTTGCACGGCTACTTGCTTCAAGCGTTGGCTGACCGAAACCGGCAACACGAAGGCGTGCGAGGCGCCGGCTCCGGACATCCGTTCCGGCCGGGCATGATCGGTCGGCAATTCCAGCACCGGTTGCTCGCTGCCGAGCTGGCTTTGCCAGTAACGCGCTTGCCGATCGCCCTCGCCCGCCGCCAGCCATTGTCGCTGCCAGGCGGCGTAATCGGCATACTCGATAGCTAGCGTCGGCAAGTGCGCTTCGCGGCCTTCGACCGCGGCGGCGTAAAGGAGTGAAAATTCTTCCAGCAAACGGCCGACCGACCAGCCGTCGGCCAGAATATGATGCATGGTCAGCCACAACTCGTGATGATCTTCACCGTGCTTGACCAATATCACGCGCCATAACGGCCCGCTGCAAAAATCGAACGGCGCGTCGGCTTCAGTCGCTTGGGTCAACATCGCATCGGCCGCTGTCATCATTTGTAACGGCAGCGTAATTGCCGCGCCGGCCATCTGCATGGGTTTGCCTTCTAGCTGAACGAAGCGGGTGCGCAGCATGGCATGACGCTCCGCCAAACTTTGAAAAACCAAGCGCAACGCGCTTTCGTCGAGCCGGCCGTGGATACGCAAGCCGCCGCTGATGTGATAAGCCGTATTGTCAGGCTGCAACTGCGCCAGGAACCACAGCCGCTCCTGACCGTAGGACAAAGGACGCGGGCCTTCGACTGCCATTCGTGGAATGGCAGCCGGCTGATTGCCGGCAACCGGCGCGACGGCGGCCGCCAGTTCGGCGATGGTCGGCTTTTCGAACAACAGTTTCGGCGTCAGTTTGATGCCTTGCTTGCGGGCCCGAGCGATGATTTGCAGGCTCAGAATCGAATCGCCGCCCAGCTCGAAGAAATTATCGGCGACGCCAATCGGCTCTTGTTTCAATACGATTTGCCAGATCGCGGCCAGCTTGCTTTCGGTGTCGTTGCGCGGCGCCACGCTGACGCACGCCTTGGCCTGCGGCCGCGGCAGCGCCTTGCGGTCAGCCTTGCCGTTGGCGGTCAGCGGTATCGCCTCCAGCAGCATTAAATTCGCCGGCAACATGTAATCGGGTAGCAGGGCGGCCAATTGCGCGCTGAGATTAGCGCTGTCCAAGCTTGCCGAGCGCTCGGCAACCGCATAGGCCAATAGCTGCAGACGGCCGTCCCGGTCGTTGGGCTCGGCGATGACCAGCGCATCGGCGACGCCCGGCAAGCTGCGCAAGACCTTGGCCACTTCGCTAGGCTCGACGCGGTAACCGCGTATCTTGACCTGATCGTCGGCCCGGCCCAGCCACACCAGCCGACCGCCGCGCAACACGGCGCGGTCGCCGGTGCGGTACATGCGGGTGCCGGCCCGAAACGGATCGGGCAAGAAACGTTCGGCGGTGGCGCCGGCCTTGCCATGATAAGCGCGCGCCAGGCTGGCGCCGCCGATGTACAACTCGCCGGGCACGTCGCTCGGCAACGGATTCAAGTCGGCGTCGAGCAGATAGGCGTAAACGCCGGCCAACGGCGTGCCGACCGGAATGGTCGAAGCGGTATCGGCAGTGACTTCCTGGGTGAGCACACCGACCGTGGTTTCGGTCGGGCCGTAATGGTTGAAGATGCGGCAGCCCGGTTTCAAGCAGCGCACCGTCGCCAGTAATTCGGCGTCGCAGGCCTCGCCGCCCAAAACCAGTACTTGATTCGGCAGCACGTTCGCCGGATTTGCCGCTTGCAGCAAACCGCGCAAATGGCTGGGCACGATTTTCAGTACGTCGACCCGGCCTTCCCGCATCGCCACGGCGAAACGGTCCGGATCGGAGGCAGCTTCGGCATCGATCATTAATAATGTCTGGCCGCCGTATAACGCTCCGAACAACACGGTATGACCGAGGTCGGCGGCCGGCGTCGAAACCATCGCCAATGTGGCGTTTCGCTGCCAGGCCAGACGCGGCAACACGCTCTGCAAATACCGGTTCAACGCCCCGTGGCTGACCGTCACGCCTTTGGGCTGGCCGGTGGAACCCGAGGTATAAATCCGGTAGGCGGCCTGCTCGGGATGAATCGGCACCGCCACGAATTCCGCGGCGCCGCAAGTCTGTGCGACGGCATCCGGATTCAACGTCGCCACGCCGCAACCCGCGAAACGCGGGGCATCGGATTCGCTTGCCAGTAACACCGTCACGCCGCTGTCGCGCAGCAATTCGTGCAAGCGGCTATCCGGTAGGGCCGGATCGAGCGGTAAATACGCGCCGCCGGCCTTTAACACCGCCAGCAAACTGAGCGGCAATTGCACCGAACGTCCCAACAGCACGCCGACCGCCGTATCCGTGCGGACGCCCATGCCTTGCAGTAACGCAGCCAGACGTTCGGCGGCGCGATCCAGTTCGGCATAACTCAGGCTGGCGTGGTTGTCGCGCGCCGCAATCGCGTCAGGCCGAGCAAGGACATGGCTTTGCCAGGCAGCCAGCACATGCGGATAATCAAGTTCGCTGCATGACGCATCGCCGCCGGACAACAGCGCGATTTTGGCATTGGCACAGGCCAACGGCGAGGCCGGTAGCGGCGCCAATTGAATGTCGACA
Organism: Methylomonas sp. MgM2; assembly: GCF_054172045.1. Lineage (NCBI taxonomy): Bacteria > Pseudomonadati > Pseudomonadota > Gammaproteobacteria > Methylococcales > Methylococcaceae > Methylomonas > Methylomonas sp. MgM2. The sequence goes on from NZ_JBSYXO010000070.1 coordinate 3,268, forward strand.
AGCTTGATTTCATCCGCCGTGATCAATTGCTGCAATAGATAACGGTAACGCTCGGCGAGCAGTTTCAGCGCGCCGGGCGTGAAGCGTTGGTGTTCGCCGGACAGGGTCAAATGCAGGTGCTTATCGAGCCCTGCGATCAGACTCAACGGATAATTGTTACGGCCGCGCTCGTGACGCAGCACGCCGGCCGGTGCTTCCCCATCCAACAAACCGACTTGGAGACCGTCGCGTCGGCTTTTCAACACGTCGTCCAACGGATAGTTCTCGAACACCAAAATCGCATCGAACAGATTCTGGCCTTCGCAACCCACCGCACGCTGGATCTCCGCCAACGGGGTGAATTCGTAATCGCGTATCGCCGCGGCTTGGCGTTGGATAGTTTGCAACCAACTTCTTACATTTCGGTCGCCCGGCAAATTGACCCGAAGCGGTAAGGTATTAATAAACAGACCGGCCATTTCGTCTATACCATCGACGTTGGCCGAACGACCGGACACGGTAACGCCGAACAAGGCCTCGCCGCCGCCGTGACGGCCCAGCAACAACGCAAACGCGGCTTGCAGCAAGGTGCTGACCGTCACACCGTGGCGACGCGCGGCAGCTTGCAGTTGTGCGGTTTCATCAACCGACAGGCTGGTTTCGATTTCCTGGTAGTTGCCGCGCTCCCCGGCCGGCATTGCTTCGGCAGGCAGCGGTAAAGGCGTTCTGCCGTCCAAGCCGTGCAGCGATTCGCGCCAGAATGCCAGCGCGGCGGCGTGGTCGCGCGACGCCAGCCAACGCAGATAATCGGCATAGTCCGGCTGACCAAGCGGCGATTCGCCGTGGTAGGCGCGCATCACGTCGCGCAACACCAAACCCATGCTCCAGCCGTCCAAGGCAATGTGATGGTGACTCCACACCAGCCGCCAGGTAGTATCCCCAACCCGCAGTAGCGACAACTCGAAGCCGCGTCGGCCGGCGAAATCAAAACCTTGTTTGCGTTCGTCCGCCAGCCAGTCGCTCAATTGCCGCCAACACTGTTCTTCGCCGATACCACGCCAATCGGCTTGGCGCAAATCGACACTTCGGCTTTTACACACGGCTTGCAGCGGGAGTTGCATGTCTTCGAATAAGTATGAAGAACGCAAGGCCGGATGCCGATCGACCGCCGCCTGCCAAGCCGTATGAAAACGCGCCACATCCACAAAGCCGTTCAATGCAAACACCCGCTGGTAAAAATACGGGTCTTGTTCGCCGTGCTGCAAGGCATGAAACAAAATTCCCTGTTGCATGGGCGAGAGGGGGTAGAGGTCTTCGATTTGGGCGTGCGGGATCGGCAGCGCGTCGAGCTGGGCTTGGCTGAGCTTGGCCAGCGCCACGTCGCTGGGGGTCAGGTTCGGTTCGGCTTGCAGGCAGTGGTCGAGCAGTTGGTTTAGGTGCTGTTGGTAGCGTTCGAGCAGGTGAGTGATCGTGTCCACTTGGTAACGCTCGCGGCTGTAACCCCAGTCGAGGCGCAGTTGGCCCCGGTAGATTTCGCCGTTGATTTCGAGTTCGTAGGCGAGCGGCGCGTGCGGATCGCGTTCGTCCCCGCTGTCTTCGTCGGCCGGCTGCAGCAAGGCGTCGTCGTTGAAGCTGCTGTCGAGTTGGCCGAGGTAGTTGAACAGCACTTTCGGCATTGTCCGGTTAGCCGTTGGGTTTTCGGGCGAGGCCGGTTCATCCGCCGTAGGATGTGCCGAACACCGTGAAGCGCATCGGTCGAGTGCGGTGGTTTGTTCGTGCTCCGCTTGGGTTAGTCGATTCTTCGGGCTCAGATACTGCCATACGCCGTAGCCCAAGCCTTGGTCCGGTACTTGCCGCAGTTGTTCCTTGACGGTTTTGACCGTGTCGGCCGCAGTCGTTTGCGGGCTGAGTTTGACCGGGTACAGGCTGGTGAACCAGCCGACCGTGCGGCTCAGATCGAGAACGCTTTGTTGTGTTTCGCTTTGGATGAGCTCGGCTTCGCGGCCGTGGCCTTCGAGGGCGACGCCGATGTCGGCTTGCCGGGTCCATTCGCATAAAGTCTGCGCCAGGGCCGCCAGCAGCAGTTCCTGAATCCGGGTACGGTAAGCCGAGTTGGCCTCGTGCAGGAGCTGGCGGCTGCGTTCGGCGCTCAGGGTCAGGGTTTGGCTGGCGCGGTCGCGGGCTTCGGCCCGGCCTTGCGGGTGGTCGCAGGGCCAATGGCTTGCTTCGCTTGGGCTTGGGTTCTCGCATTGAGCCTGCCAGTAGCCGCGTTGCGCTTGCAGGCGCTCGCTTTGGGCATAGTTTTGCAATGCCCTGCCCCAGGCTTGGTAGCCGGCGGTTTTGGCCGGCAGTTGCGGTATTTTCTTGTGTTGTATTTGTTGATAGAGTCTGTGCAGGTCTTCCAGCAGGATGCGCCAGGAGACGGCGTCGACGATCAGGTGGTGGGCGACCAGCAACAAACGCTGGCTGCCGTCGGCGACGCTGATCAGCACGGCTTTGAACAACGGGCCGTGTTGGAGGTTCAGGCTGCGTTGCGCTTGTTGGGCGATGGCGCTGACGTGGGCGGCATCTTGGGCCTTGCGTTGTTCAAACAATGCAGCCGGGGTTCGCTCATGCTCTACCCGGCCTATATTAATTGACGCCATTGAGCCGCGACTAGGCGTAGCGCCTTCATCGGTTTTATCCATTTCGGCATAGCTTTGTTGCCATTGGCCTTGTTCTTGGACGTAACGCAGGCGCAGGCTGTCGTGGTGTTCGATCAGGAGGCGCAGGGCTGGTTCGAGTGCGGCAGGCGCCAGCGGCGCTCGGGTTTTGAGCAGCAAGGATTGGTTCCAGTGCGCGGGGTTGGGCGGATTCTGTTCGAAGAACACGCGCTGGATCGGCAGCAGCGGTGCGTGGCCGGTGGCGGGCTCTTGTGCTTGCGCTTTCGCTTGAGTAGCTTGATCCGAGCCGTCCGGATTCAGACGCTGGGCGACTTGAGCCAGGCCGGCAATGGTTTGTTGTTGAAACAGGTCTTTGGGGGTAAAGCCGAGGCCTTGGGCGCGGGCGCGGCTGACCAGTTGGATGGAGATGATGGAGTCGCCGCCCAGTTCGAAGAAGTTGTCGTGAATGCCGATGTCGTGGCGTCCGAGCAGGTCTTGCCACAGTTGAGCCAGCACGGCTTCTGTCGAGTTGGTCGGGGCTTGCGGTGCGCGCCGGGCCGGGGCATCGGGTACGGGTAAAGCGCGGCGGTCGATTTTGCCGTGGGCGGTGCGCGGCAGTTGCTCAAGCCAGACGAAGCGGGCCGGGATCATGTAGTCCGGCAGGCGGGCGGCCAGGGCTGCTTTGAGTTGTTCCGTGTCCCGTGAGGGAGAGGGGGAATCGATGATGCCGCTGACTTCGGTTTGGCCATGCGATGCGGCCCCTTCGCCGGGTTGCAAGTAGGCCGCCAGATAGCGCCGCCCTTCATCCTCGCGCAGCAGGACGTGGGCGTCGTCGACGCCGGGCAAGGCGCGCAGGGCGGCTTCGATTTCGCCGGGTTCGATGCGGTAGCCGCGCAGTTTGATTTGCTGGTCGGCGCGGCCGAGATAGTCGATAACGCCGTCCTTGCCGCAACGGACCCGGTCGCCGGTGCGGTACAGGCGGCTGCCGTCGCCGGCGAAGGGGTCGGGAATGAAGCGTGCGGCGGTGAGGTCTGCCCGGCCGAAATAGCCGCGTGCCAGACACGGGCCGCCGATGTAGAGTTCGCCGACCGCGCCCAGGGGCAACGGGTTGAGGTCGGCATCGAGGATGTGCCGCCTGCGCTCGCCCAGGGCGGTACCTATGGGGGCGTAGCCGGTCAGTTCGCGCTCATCGGCCTGCCAGGCCAGCGGGGTGATGACGGTTTCGGTGGGGCCGTAACCGTTGATAATGGTTTGCGGTTGCAAGACGGCGCGGATTTTGGCCAAGGCGGCGGACGAGACGGCTTCGCCGCCGACGCAGGCGATGCGCAGTGCCAGGGTCCGGCCGCGCGCGGATGCGGCGTCGGCCAGATGCAGCAAGGCGCTGGTCGGCGGGTAGATGACGCTGACAGCCTGCGCGGTGACGGCTTCTAAAGTGGCTTCGCCGGTCCAGCGGCTCGAGCCCAACACCACGCCGGCACCGTGGCACAACGGCGCCAGCCATTGCTCCATGGCGGCATCGAAGGTGAAGGCGGCGAAATGCAAGGCCCGGTCGGCCGGGGTGTAGCGGTACAGCTCGCCGGCCGCCCGGATGTGCTTGGTCAAGGCCCCGTGGGCGACCGCCACGCACTTGGGTTGGCCGGTGGAACCCGAGGTCAGGATCAGGTAGGCCAGTTG
>NZ_JBSYXO010000071.1:0-7097 GCF_054172045.1 Methylomonas sp. MgM2
ATTTTTTGAAAGCTTTCTAAACCACCGAAAACAAAACCCCAAAAAACACTCAACCAACCCGGCAAAACCGCTGCCTCACCGCCTCCGGTCAACTCATCTCGACCAAAAGAGCTCGCCATTTTACAACACTTACCATGTTTGTCAAAATTTTTTTCAACCAAACTCTTTCAAAACCCATCGCCAAAATCAAACGCTGCGAAACCTTGGAAACGAAGCGCCAGCGAGTGAAGGTCGAGTAGTCCCTGGAAGCCGTAGCGCCGGCCGGTTTTTCGACTAGAAAAACTGCAAGGCATCGCGAAACGGCGTCGAGTCATGCGAGAGCCAAGGCTTTGACCCCCTTGCTGGGTCAAAGCCGAGGTGACGCGGACGGCCAGGGCCGCCGCAGGCAATCACGTAGCGGTGTAGGCGCGATTGCTAGCTAGGGATGGCTAGCAATCTTTCCCGCCGGAAGCCGACACTCTCCGGCCATCATGCACACCAACCAATCAAATTCTCGCCAATTACATAGCGACGATGCTTGCCATGATCAAGAGATCAATTCAACTTTGACAAACTTTCGCTTTCCAACCTGATAAATATGAGTAGTAGCCAAAGGGACCACCAATTTCGGATCTTCCAATTTTTCACCGTCAATCTTGACAGCCCCTTGCTTAATCATCCTCAAGGCCTCCGAAGTGCTCGCAACCAAACCCGCATCTTTCAAAAGATTGGCGATAGGCAAACCGCCCTCTCCCTTTAACTGAATCTCCGGCACATCTTCGGGCATAGCGCCTCTCTGAAAACGAGCCTCGAACGCTTCCAACGCTTTTTTAGCAGCTTCGAGGCCATGGAATCGTGCAACGATTTCTCGCCCCAAGCCGACTTTATAATCCCTGGGATTGGCACCGTTTAAACATTCCTTGCGCCATCTCTCGATGTCGCCCATCGGCTTAAAGCTCAATAACTCGTAATAGCGCCACATCAATTCATCGGAGATCGACATGATCTTGCCGAACATTTCGTCCGGCGCATCCGCAATGCCAATATAATTGTTTAACGACTTAGACATTTTCTGAACACCATCTAAGCCTTCTAAAATCGGCATCGTCAAAACCACCTGCGGCTTTTGGCCATTCATTTCTTGAAGATGCCGCCCCATCAGCAAATTAAATTTTTGATCTGTCCCGCCCAGTTCAACGTCGGCTTTCATAACGACAGAATCATGTCCTTGAATCAGAGGATAAAGAAATTCGTGAATCGCAATCGGCTGACCGTTTTTGTAACGTTTATGAAAGTCATCCCGCTCCAACATCCGCGCCACGGTATGTTTCGCCGCCAGTTGAATCATCTCGGCGCTGGACATCACACCCATCCATTCGGAATTGAATTTAATCTCGGTCTTATCGGGATCTAGGATCTTGAAAACCTGTTCCTGATAGGTTTTTGCATTTTCGACAACCTCTTCCCGGCTCAAGGGTTTGCGGGTGACATTTTTGCCGGTCGGATCGCCTATCATTGCAGTGAAGTCGCCGATCAGGAATTGAACATTATGCCCCGCGTCCTGAAACTGCTTAAGTTTATTGATCAGCACTGTATGACCCAAATGCAAATCCGGCGCAGTCGGATCAAATCCGGCCTTAACAGTTAGAGGGCGATTTTCCTCTAATTTTTTAATCAAATCGGCTTCCAATAGAATTTCATCCGCACCATATCGCAGCTGCGCCAGCGTTTCTTGCAACAATTTCTTCTCCTGAAAACTGAATAGCTCGAAACATTATAAATTATCGTCCTACCAATTACGGATTAAAAATCCGCGTAAATTGGCCTTAAGTCCAAAAATTGCCTACAATTCGCATTGGACAACCATTGAAGTGTGATTGCTTGTGAAAAACAGAATAGTCAAGACGGTGCTGTTAGGTGCCTGCACCGTTGTTGCCGCGAGTGCGAGTTACGGACTCATTCCGCATAAAAATCTAGAGAACCCACGATCATTGGAACAAGAAAGGCTGATCTCGTCCAAAATCAACCAATACACCAAGTATGTGGCTCCGGAAAGCCAACCTGATGAAGCCGACTTTTCTCAGGACCTGGAACATACCGTTAAATCGGGCGAGAATTTATCTACTATATTTTCCGCATTAAATCTCAGCCGCGAAGACCTACACAAAATCATCCATACTAACGCGACAGCCAAGCAATTCGCCGATGTAGCGCCCGGTCAAGATGTCGTCGCAACCGTCGATGCAGAAGGCAAACTGGAACAACTGACCTATGCTAAAAATCCTTTCGAAACATTGGTCGCAACTCGAAGCGAAGACGGCTTCGATGTCAAACTATTTAGTAAAAAAATCGATTACCAAATCACCAGTGCGACCGCAACCATCCATTCATCATTATTCGAAGACGGAGTAAAGGCCGGCGTATCGGAAAAAATCATTCTGAAACTAGCGGATATTTTTGCCTGGGACATTGATTTCGCTTTAAACCTGCGCGAAGGTGACGAATTTACTGTCGTTTTCGAAAAATTATTCGTCGACGGCAAAGAGTTTGACACCGGGGAAATTTTATCGGTTGAATTCGTCAATGAGGGCAAGACCTACGCTGCCGTTCGTTTCGATGACAACAAAGGCCATACCGGTTATTACACACCGGAAGGCAACAGCTTGCGTAAAGCCTTCTTACAAACGCCGATGGATTTCGCCAAAATAAGTTCTCATTTTAATTTGCATCGCAAACATCCGATTTTGAACACTATTCGTGCACATAAAGGCGTTGATTACGCTGCTGCGGCCGGTACACCGGTAAAAACCACCGGGGACGGAAAGATCGTGTTTCGCGGTGTCAAAAGAGGCTACGGCAATGTCGTTGAGATTGAACACGGTCAGAAATATTCAACCCTCTACGCTCACCTTTCCGGCTTTAAATCCGGCCACAAGGCAGGCAGCAACGTGAAACAAGGCGAAGTAATCGGTTACGTCGGCAAGACCGGCCTCGCAACCGGCCCGCACTTACATTACGAGTTTCGGATTGCGGGGCAACATGTCAACCCCTTGACCGCAAAGTTACCTCGGACTTTGCCTATGGATCGGGCTTTGCTGGCAAAATTCAAAGCGCAAACTCAGCCACTGATGGCGCTATTAGAAAAAGCCAAAGGCGGCGGATTGCTTGCAAAAAACTAAGGAACACCCTGAACTTTATATCGGCTTGATGTCGGGGACCAGCATCGACGGAATCGATGCCGGTCTCGTCGACTTCAGTAAAAACCAAATCCGCGTTGTCGCTTTCCATTACCAACCATTTCCCGCTGAGTTAAGGCTCAAAATTCATAATCTCAGTCAACCCGGCCGCGCCGTTATCCTTGAAGAGTACGGCACGATGGATTCGGAACTGGGCGAATTATTTGCCGAAGCCTCTTTAGCATTGCTCCGGAAAGCGCAAATTGAAGCATCCGAAATTCAAGCCATTGGAAGCCACGGGCAGACCGTATACCATGCCCCAAATGGTCGTCACGGATTTTCCTTGCAGATCGGCGACCCCAATCGCATCGCCGAAACGACCGGCATTACTACAATCAGTGATTTCCGTCGCCGAGATATTGCGGTTGGTGGTCAGGGTGCACCGTTAGTGCCGGCGTTTCATCAAGCCGTCTTCTCGGACCCTGACCATACCTGCACGATACTGAACATCGGCGGCATCGCCAATATTACTGTACTGAGAAACCGAACCGTTCTGGGTTTTGACACCGGTCCCGGCAACACTCTGATGGATTACTGGTGCCAACATTCGCTAGGTCAGTGTTATGACATAAATGGTGAATGGGCAAGCGCGGGAGAAGTTAATACCGAGCTACTCGCGCACCTGCTCGATGACGTCTATTTTCGACAACCGCCGCCTAAAAGCACCGGGAAAGAATATTTTTCGCCTACCTGGCTAAACCGGCAAATTGCGCCGTTTCCGGCATTAAAACCGGAGGACATTCAGGCGACGCTTTGTCGTTTCAGCGCCGAAAGCATTGCCGACGCCATATTAAATTATGCCGCCGACAGCGAACATATTCTGGTCTGCGGCGGCGGCATCCATAATCAACAATTACTGGGAATGTTGCAGAAAAGACTACCCGTGCCTATTTGGTCTACCGCAAAATTCGGAATTGACCCTGATCATGTCGAAGCGATCGCCTTCGCTTGGCTGGCAAAACAAACAGCCCATCGACAAGCTGGGAATATAACTAGCGTAACAGGCGCCAAAAAATCGGTAATACTTGGCGGAATTTATCCCGGCCGCTACGGATTAAGGTAAACTCCCACCGGCTGCCGCTCAAATTTGTCAGCCGTCCGCTTCACTTTTTAGTCATATTGCCCGGTATATTTAACATTTCTACAGGGATTTTGATCAATGAAAAAAGCGCCATTACCCGCATCCAAACTCTATAAACCTTGTAGCCTGGAACAATTAAAGTTCAGTTCTACCGAAGACCTGGAAGATATCGATATTATCGTCGGACAGGAGAGAGCCCTGGATGCGATCAAATTTGGTATACGCATCAAAAAGCACGGTTACAATATTTTCGCGATGGCTCCAAATGGCACGGGCAAACTTACCACGGCCACGCAATTAGCCGAACACGAAGCGGCGCGCCAGGCAGTGCCGGCCGATTGGTGTTACGTACATAACTTCGGCCATCCGGCAAAGCCGACGGCAATTCGCCTGGAGCCGGGACAAGGCAGAGGATTTCAGCAAGACATGGCTGAACTGATCGATGAACTCGGCGTTGCGATACCCGCCGCGTTCGACGGCGACGAATATAGGTCCCGCGCAGGCGAATTGGAAAGCGAATCGCGCCAACGGGAAGTCAACGAAATCAGTAAAATTCGGGAAGACGCGGAGAAGACACATATTATCTTTACCGAAACTCCCACCGGCTATGCGTTTCTACCGGCGGACGAAAATAATGAAGCACTTACGCCGGAACAGTTCAACAAATTAGATAAGGAAGAACAGCGCAAATATCACGACACGGTACTGGAACTGCAGGAACGCGTGCAGGCCGCCATCAAACTGTTCCCGGTCTGGCGCAAGGAAACCAAACGAAAACTGCAAGCCTTGAATCGCGAAGTCGCCGAATTGGCCGTCAATCACTCCATCGACGAACTCAAGGAAAAATACGCCAAGTCGCAAGCGATACTGAGCTATCTGAGCGCAGTACAAAAAGACATCATCGAGCATGTACGCGACTTTATTCCGCATAGCGAAAAAGTCCTGCCGTTCATGGAAGCTCAGCAAGATCAAAACCCCTTCAAGCGTTATCAAGTCAACCTAATGGTCGATTGGAGCCATAAACGCGGCGCGCCGGTCGTCTGCGAAGACTTGCCCAATTACGGCAACCTGCTGGGCCGTATCGATCATCAAGCGCACATGGGCTCTTTAGTGACCGACTTTACGATGATCAAACCCGGCGCGCTGCATAAAGCCAACGGCGGCTATCTGATCATCGATGCCCGCAAAATATTGATGCAACCCTACGCCTGGGAAACGCTAAAACGCTGTTTGAAATCCGGCGAAATACGCATCGAGTCGCTGGAACGGGCGCTGAGCCTGATCAGCACCTCCTCTTTGGAACCGGAACCTATTCCCCTCGATGTCAAAGTCATCTTGCTGGGCGACCCTTTGATTTATTATTTGCTCAGTTTTTACGATCCGGAATTCCAAGACTTCTTCAAAGTCGCTGCCGACTTCGCCGGCAGCGTCGATCGCACGGAAAACTTAACCGAATACGCACGCATGCTGGCGACAATCGTCCGCAGGGAAAAATTGCGGCCGCTTAGCCAAAAAGCCGTTGCGCGGGTGATTGAACACAGCGCCCGCATGGCCGACGATGCGGAAAAACTGCTGACTCATCTGCGCAGCATCAAAGACTTGTTAACCGAAGCCGATTACTGGGCCGCCGAAAATGGCCATACCCAAATAACCCCCAGCGACGTGCAACAAGCCATCGACCAGAAAGTCAATCGCCTGGACAAAATCCGCGAACGCCTGTATGAAAGCATACAGCGCGGCACCATCATGATAGATACAGCCGACAAAGTCGTCGGCCAAATCAACGGCCTGTCGGTCTTGCAACTGGGCGAATTCGCGTTCGGCCAGCCTTCCCGAATCACCGCCACCACCCGGATCGGCAACGGCAAGGTGGTCGATATCGAACGCGAAACCGAGCTGGGCGGCGCCATACATTCCAAAGGCGTGTTGATTTTATCCAGCTATATTTCATCCCGGTACGCCCGTTCGTGCCCCTTCTCCATGTCGGCCAGCCTGGTCTTCGAACAGTCTTACGGCCACGTAGAAGGCGATAGCGCTTCGTTGGCGGAACTATGCGCAATTTTATCGTCGCTGGCACAACTACCGTTGCGTCAGGACTTGGCCATGACCGGCTCGGTCAACCAACTGGGCCAAGTGCAACCGATCGGCGGGGTCAACGAAAAAATCGAAGGCTTCTTCGACGTCTGTTCTGCCCGGGGTTTGACCGGCAAGCAAGGCGTCATCATTCCGGCCAGCAACGAACCGTTTCTGATGCTGCGCTGGGACGTGGTACACGCCGCCGAGACCGGCAAATTCCACATTTATAGCGTTAACACGGTCGACGAAGCCCTGGAATTATTGAGCGAGCAGGAAGCCGGCGTCGCCGACGAACAAGGCAAATATCCGGTGGATTCATTCAACGGCAAGATCGATGCACAGCTGCAGCGGTTTACGACGTTGCGGAAGGCGTTTAGTTCTAAGGAAGGCGATGGTACGGAGAAATAACCAGCCTGCATTGGATGCGCTGAGCAATGGCGATGGGCATCGATCGTGAGCGATGTGCTAGCGTCCATGTCACGCGGATGACGCTTGCCAAGACACAAGATATAGCGTTTAATCCGGCCCCTTAAAACCTTGTTCCATGCGTATGCGGTAATGCTTCAAGCGAATTTTATCGCGCCCCTGATCCAGTAAATTAGGCGAATTTTCAGATCAAATACTTGACGGATTTTGTATGCTCATTAGTTCTACTTTGTCACATTAGTCCTGTCACCCGAAATGGCCGAATTAATGTATAATAAGCCATTGTTTTATATATGTAA
>NZ_JBSYXO010000072.1:0-6621 GCF_054172045.1 Methylomonas sp. MgM2
AAAACTGTTTTTCGAAAAGCTGGGATTGCAAGCGCCGGCCATTGCCTGGAGCGTGTCGCGCGACCGCTTGGCCGAATGGCTGAATCTATTGACGCTGATGACGGCTACGGCGGATCGCATCGGACATGAAATTTACAATTTGCAACGGCCGGAGATAGCCGAAGTCAGCGAAGGTTTCGTGCCGGGCACGGTCGGCAGCATTACGATGCCGCAAAAGCGCAATCCGGAAATTTCCGAACATCTGGGCACATTGGCCAGAACCGTGCGCTACCACGCCGCCCAAATGAACGAAAACCTGGTGCACGACCACGAGCGCGACGGCCGCGCCTGGAAAAGCGAATGGGCGGTTGTGCCGGGTGCCTGTTTGATGACGCAAAAAGCCGTAGCTTTGCTGCAAATCCTGCTGCGACATTTGCAAGTGCATGAAGATTGCATGCGGGAAAATCTGGCGGCTAGCAAAGGCTTTGTATTTGCCGAGCAAGTCATGCTGGCGCTCACGCCTCATCTCGGCAAGCAGAGCGCACATACCTTGGTTTACCGGGTGGCGATGGCGGCCGGCGAGCAAGGCATGGCTTTTAAGGACGCACTGCTGGCGGAAGCGGAGATCGTGTCGCTACTCGGCGCAAATGGCATAGACGAAGCCTTCGACGTCGAACGCGGCACCGGCAGTTGCGGCGCCATGGTCGACCAGGTCTTGGCTGCAGTCAAAGCCTGGAATTCGAAACATGCATAAACCCGGCTTGAACCATCCCGCATGGCGGACCTTGGCAGCGCGGCCGCGGCGGAATTTGATGCGTGCGGTGCCGCCTTTGTTGCCGCTTGCGCAGTTGAGCCGGAGACTGGGCGGCACCGACATCTGGTGCAAGCGCGACGATTTGATCAGCTTCGGCTTGGGCGGCAACAAGATCCGCGGCCTGGAGTTCCTGGCGGCCGATGCGTTGAACTGTGAAGCGAATGTGCTGGTAACAGGCGCCGGCGCTCAGTCCAATCATGTCAGGGCAACGGCTGCCGCGGCGTCTTATTTCGGCCTGGATTGCGTCGCGGTTTTCTGGGGAAAACCGCCATCCCATCGGGACGGTAACTTTCGGGTGACCTGCATGCTCGGCGCCGATGCGATTTTTACCGGCGACGACGACAGGGCTTCGGTCGACGTCGGTATCGAAGCCGAAACTAAGCGGTTGACGGAAAGGGGACGGCGGCCATACGCGATTCCTCGCGGCGGCGCCTGTGCGCTGGGAGCTCTGGGGCATGCGGCGGCGGCAAGGGAAGTCTACGAACAATGCCGTATGCTGGATATCGTGCCTGCTACGGTGGTGTTGGCCACCGGTTCCGGCGGCACGCATGCCGGTTGGTTGTTGGGGACGCGGTTGCTGGGTAATCCGTGGCGAGTCGAAAGCTATACCGTCAGCCGAGATGCCGGCGCCGTACGCGAGCAAATCGTGCGCTTGGCGACTGAGGCCGCCGCGGTACTGGGCTTGAGCGAGTCGTTCGGGTTGGACGAGGTCGTTGTACACGGCGGTTATATCGGCCCGGGATACGGCATTCCAAGCGCCGAAGCGGCCGATGCGATACGTTTGCTGGGTCGTATCGAAGGGCTGTTGCTGGATCCGACCTATACCGGCAAGGCGATGGCTGGACTGCTGGACAGCTTCAAATGGCGGCGGTACGGCGGACAGGTACTGTTTATCCATACCGGCGGCGAACCCGCATATTTCGCCGGCGACGGCAGTTGGTTGTCGGGCCGGACCGATTAGGAACGGATAGATGCGACTGGCAATCATCGGGGGCGTCGCCGCCGGCAGTAAAGCGGCGGCGAGAGCGCGTCGAGTCAACCCCAATATCGAAATCGTGCTATATCAGGACGAAGCGGAAGTGTCTTATTCGGCCTGCGGCCAGCCTTATTATCTCTACGGTTTGGTCAGCAATCGCGATGCTTTGATTGTTCGGCATCCGGCCAATTTCGCCAAGGAAGGCATCAACGTCCTGGTTCGACATAGAGTCATCAAGCTCGATACACGGGCGCGCAAATTGACGGTGCACGATTTGACCAACGACCGCGTGTTCGAAGACGGCTTCGACAATCTGGTGATCGCGACCGGCGCCCGCAGTTGCCGGCCGAATATTTCCGGCATCGAGCTTGACGGTGTGGTGACGCTGCGCAGCCTGACCGAAATGGATGTTTTTAAGGACAGCTTGCAGCGTTTGCAACCGAAACACGCCGTGGTGGTGGGTAGCGGCTACATCGGCCTGGAATTAGTCGAATCCCTTAGCCGTTTAGGCGTAGCCGTTACTTTGCTGGGACGCAACCTTCAAGTGTTTTCCCGTCTCGACCCGGAAATGAGTCAAACGGTGCATGAATACCTGCAATCTCAGCATGTCGCTGTCCTGGCAGGCGACGGTGTCGCAGAGTTGAACGGCCGAAACGGGCGTGTTACCGAGGTGGTGAGTTTATCCGGAGCTCGGTTGCAGACCGATTTTGTCGTGCTGGCAATGGGCGCTTACCCGAATGTGGATCTGGCCGAACAAGCCGGGATCGCCGTAGGCGCCACCGGCGCCATTGCCGTCGATGCGCGCATGCAAACCAGCGTCCCCGGTATTTATGCAGCCGGCGATTGTGTTGAAAGCCGGCATCGCATCACAGGGCAGGCCGTCTGGCAGCCCTTGGGCGACATTGCCAATTTACAGGGCAGGGTGGCCGGCGAAAATGCGGCGGGCGGCGATGCCCGTTTTCCCGGCGTCTTCGGCACGGCAATTTTCAAGACATTCGATTTGAATGTCGGCTTGACCGGCCTGACCGAAACGGCCGCACGTGCGGCCGGCTTCGATATCGTCAGCGCCGTTATTTTTGCGCGCGATAAGGCGCGTTATTTCCCGGGCAGTCAGGAACTCAAGGTCAAACTGGTGGCCAAGGCGAACGACGGGCGTTTATTGGGTGCGCAGGTGATCGGTGCCGGTGCGGTCGATAAGATCGTCGATATCGCCGCGACGGCGTTGCTGGGCGGACTTGGCTGCTTTGATTTGGAAAATGCCGACTTGGCTTATGCGCCGCCTTTCAGTCCGGTGTTGTCGCCGATGATAGTTGCCGCCGGCGCCTTATCCAAGTTGGTTAAACCGAGTTAAGAAAATGGTCGTGTTCGATTACATCATCATCGGCGCCGGTTCCGCAGGATGCGTGCTGGCCAACCGCTTATCAGAAAACCGAAATCACCGGGTTTTGTTGCTGGAAGCCGGGGGCGAGGACGACGCCGACATCATTCGGACCCCGGCGTATTACGCGCAACTGCAGGATAGTCCCTACGATTGGGGCTTGCGTACCGTACCGCAAGCAAGGATGTTCGGACGCCGGATTTTTTTGCCGCAAGGCAAGGTATTGGGCGGTTCCAGCTCGATCAACTTCATGATCTATATGCGCGGCAACCGCGGCGACTACGATCATTGGCTGGAGCTGGGTAACGAAGGCTGGTCCTACGAAGAGGTGTTGCCTTATTTCATCAAAGCGGAAAACAATCGGACATTTTCCGACCGTTACCACGGCAATAAGGGGCCTTTGGCCGTTTGCAGCCATCCCGGCGACAACCCTTTGGTGCAACGTTATTTCGCCGCCGCCGAAGCAGCCGGCATTCCGTTCAACCCCGATTTCAACGGCCTAAGCCAAGAAGGTTACGGACCTATGCAAGCGACGATCGGTGACGGTCGGCGTTGCAGTGCCGCCGACGCCTATCTGCACCCGGTTAAGGACAGAGCTAATTTAACGGTGACATCCCATGCCTTGGCGACGCAATTGTTGTTCGACGGCCGGCGCGCGATCGGCGTTGAATATTTGCACTTCGGCCGCGCGGAAAAAGCCTATGCGGCCGCCGAGGTGATCGTTTCCGCTGGGGCATTGCGTTCGCCGCAATTGCTGATGCTGTCGGGGATAGGCAAGCAATCGGAATTGAGAAATCAGGGAATTTCGGTCAAAGCCGATGTGCCGGGCGTTGGCAGGAATCTCCAGGATCATTTGCATACCCGAGTGCGCTGCGAAATCGATCGACCGCTGACGTTTGCCGGACTTGACGAAAGCCGCAAACAAGCGGCCGTCGACGAATACCGGATCCGGCGCGAAGGCTGGCTCGCGTCGAATTTCCTGGAGGCCGGCGCCTTCGTCAAAAGCCGTCCGGACGAAATCTGGCCCGATTTGCAATTGTTTTTTCTGATGCTGCTGCCGCCGGATTATCCGGAAGCCGGCGCGATCCATCGCCACGGCATTACCTTGACGGCCTATATCAATCGCCCCGAGAGCCGCGGTACGGTAAAGCTGGCTTCGGCCGATCCGCTGGATAGGCCTGTCGTCGATTTCAATTATTTTAGCGCCGACGACGATCTGCGCTGCGCAATGGCCGGCGTGCGCTGGAACCTAAAGATTTTATACGGTAAGGCCTTCGACGATATTCGCGGTCAGGAAGTCGCTCCCGGATTGCAGAATCATAGCGACGAAGCGCTGGAAAACTTTGTCAGACGCACCGCGTCGACCACTTGGCATCCGGCCGGCACTTGTAAGATGGGACGGGACGACATGGCGGTGGTCGATCCGCAATTGCGGGTGCATGGTGTCGATGGTTTGCGAGTTGTCGACGCCTCCATCATGCCGAGTATCGTCAGCGGTAACACCAATGCGCCGGTGATGATGATTGCGGAAAAGGCGGCTGATTTGATTTTGGATGGAAATAGTTGCTTGTAATGTTCGTGTTTGCGTTCAAATGTAACGATGCGCTATTTGGGTTTTTGCGCGGATGCAGGCCAAGGCGGTTCAAAACGTTACTGGTCGGGATGTCGCCGGGGAATCGGCCGAAACCGAAACAGGGCGCACGATATGTTTTCCGGCCACCAAGAAGACGTTCATCGACCCGCGGCCTTTTATCGCGATCTCTCCCCTCGGCTTAAGCGCGAATTCGTCTTGTATCAATTCAGCAGTCCGTTCGCTGATTTGGATTTCGTCGCCGATGCCGTGCGATTCCATGCGTGACGCGATGTTGACGGTATCGCCCCATAAATCGTACATAAATTTCCGGCGGCCGATGACGCCGGCAATGACGCTGCCGGAGTGTATGCCGATGCGCACGTTCAAGTCGACATATTCCCGTATCGTCTCGCGCATCTTAAATGCCAAGGCGACGCAGGCCTTGGCGTGGTCGGCGCGGGGTTCCGGCAGGCCGGCGGCTACCATATAGGCGTCGCCTATGGTCTTGATTTTTTCCAAACGAAAGGATTCGGTAAGGTCGTCGAATTTTGAAAAAATTTCATCGAGCAATTTGACCAGATCTTCCGGGCGCATTTTGGTGGTTAGGGTGGTGAAGCCGACTAGGTCCGCGAATAGCACGCTACATTCAAGGTGATCGTCGGCGAAGGTTTTACCCTCATTTCTAAGCCGGTCTGCAACCGATTTGGGCAGCATTTTGCTGAGCAGTGATTCGTGTATGGCATTCGCCCTTTTCAGCTGTATTTCGGCATTAGAAATGCTGGCGATGAAGACGCCTGCCAGCAGTATGACCGCGATGAAAACGCCGGAATGCACGCCGGCTTCCATGATATGAAACATGATGCCGGCTGCTTCGGCCGGAAGCGGACCAAATGCCGGAACATTCAAATACCCCTGATCGCAAAGTACGAACGAAACGAATGAAAAAAGCGTATAGAAAAGGCGCCAGTTTTTGGAATCGACGAATAATAAACATGCCGCCATCCCGGTCGCGACAAACCACCAGTGATTCAGGGTCGGGTGCGCGCCGGCCGGTAATCCTTCGATGATCAGCAAGGATGCCCAGATGAATGCCAATGCGACGAGCATCGCCAGATGCGTTGCCGTATGCGCTGACAGACGTTTGATTCGGCAAGTGAAAAGCAGTGTCAATGCAGCGGTTGCGGCGAACATATCCAAGTACAGCATGGGCCAAGCCTGAAAAGTGTAGGCGAAATAGCCCCACCAAATTCCGTTGGTAGCGATCAGTAATAAAGCTAAGTCTACGGTTCGCCTTATGTGTTTGGCTCGGACCTCGGCAAAGGCGATATCGGTATAGACGTATTCGTCGCTTGGCATGTATAACCCCCGTTATTTTCATGCGACCGTTGGATGGAAAGGATGACTTATTCTAACGCGTGCAACCTTCAAACAGAGTCGTGATCCATGCAACTATAACCGATAGAATGCAGGCGGTCGTCAAATCAGTTTGCTTGCTCAACTGCGCGGGCGGGAATGTCGACCTAGGAGCCTGTCGGAGAATAAACAGGCCCGGCTGAATTTGTGGGGCCGACAGGCAAACGAAGTTAGCGGCGGCGGCTCGGACAATATATGCCGGGGCTGCACACAGCAAAAAGCGGTCCGGCCTGATCGCCATGCGACATAAAGCGGGGATATTTTGACGCTCATGTCGGCCTATCCGGCCGCCAACACGTGCATTCGTTTCAGATTGTAGGTCAGGGCGACCAGTTTCCATTCGCCGGAAGTCGCTTGCAGGCCACGCAACGAGAATTGTCGAAAGCCCATGATCTGTTTGATGACGCCAATTACCGGCTCTACGGTGCATTTACGCTGTCCGTAGCGGCCACGACCCTGTTTGGTTTTCAAGGTATGCGCCATTTGTA
>NZ_JBSYXO010000073.1:0-6147 GCF_054172045.1 Methylomonas sp. MgM2
CTTTGACCGGCGCGATCAGCGGTCCCGATCCGGCTGCCGCCAAGCGCGCGTTCGAGGCGATGATGCAGATGAAAAAGATCGACATCGCGGCAATCGAGGCGGCGGTTCGCGGTTGAGCTTAGGCATACAAAACATTTTCCACAAACAGGAGGATATTATGACCACTCGAATCAAACCTATTCCGGACGGTTGCCATACCGTCACGCCCTATCTGACGGTTCATGACGCCGACGCGGCGCTGGCGTTTTATAAAACGGCCTTCGGCGCGAAAGAAGGTTTACGCCTACATATGCCGGACGGCAAAGTGGGGCATGCCGAATTCAAGATCGGCGAGTCAAACTTCATGCTGTCGGACGAATATCCGAATCCAAACTCAAAGTCTCCGCAAACCTTGGGCGGCAGTAGCGTCAAGCTGCATTTGTATGTGAGCGATGCCGATGCGGTGTTTTCTCAGGCTATCGCCGCGGGCGCCAAGCAAACCATGCCGGTCGAAAATCAGTTTTGGGGTGACCGCATGGGCTCGCTGATCGATCCCTTCGGCCACCATTGGCTGATCGCCACTCATGTGGAAGATATCGATCCAAGCGAATTTCAAGGCCGGATGGAAGCTTTTTTCGCCGCGAATCAGGCGCGCGGCAACTGACAAACTGCAAACCACTCGCGCAAAGGAGAAAAATCATGAACCAACCCTGTAACACACATGGCGCCTTTAGTTGGTGCGAACTATTGACCACCGATACCGGTGCCGCCAAACAATTTTACGGCAAGCTGTTCAATTGGACGCTGGAGCCCGCGCCGATATCGACCCCGGAAATGGAATACACCCTGGTGAAATACGCTGGCGAGCCGAGCGGCGGCATGATGAAGATACCGGCCGCCGCCGAAGGCATGGCGCCGCAGTGGGGCGTTTACGTCACGGTCGACGATGTCGACGCCACCGCAAAGCTGGCCGTGGAGCTCGGCGGGAAAATTTGTTTGCCGCCGCAGGACATCCCGCAGGTAGGGCGTTTCTGCGTGCTGCAAGATCCGCAAGGCGCCGTGATCAGCATCATCACCTATGTTCAGCATTGCGGCTGATGTGCGGTGCGGCGGCGTATATCGTCCGAAAATCCGCTGATCCCAGCTTGCACGAGAGCAGATAATGAAATACATGTTGTTGATTTACTTTGAAGAACAACGGTTGGCGGAGAGCGAGCGCGAGGCGTGTTACGCAGAATCCACCCAACTGGCGCACGAACTAAAGGCGAAGGGGCAATATCTGGACGCCAGTCCCTTGCAAGCCGCAGCATCGGCAACCAGCGTCCGGGTGCGCGACGGCAAGCGTTTCGTCACCGACGGCCCGTTTGCCGAAACCCGTGAACAGTTGGGTGGCTATTATCTGATCGAGGCTCGGGATCTGGACGAAGCCATCGGCATCGCCGCACGGATACCGATGGTGCGCAAAGGCACGGTCGAAGTCAGACCCGTGATAGAGCTTCCCGGCTTGCCGGGCGATTAAGCCCGCCCACCTAGAGGAAAAACCATGATCAAAACCATTATTATCGTCTTAGCCGTGCTGCTCGTCATCGTGCTGATCTATGCGGCCGCCCAACCCGACAGCTTCCGGGTCCAGCGCGCTGTCGTCATCAAGGCGGCGCCGGAAACGATTTTCCCGCTGATCAACGATCTGCACAGCATGCAAAGCTGGTCGGCCTGGGAAAAGATCGATCCCGGCATGAAGCGCAACTACAGCGGCGCGCCTAGCGGGCCGGGTGCCATTTACGAATGGGAGGGCAACCGGGAAATCGGTCAGGGACGCATGGAGATTCTGGAGTCGGTGGCCCCCACCCGCATAACGATCCGCATGGACTTCATCAAACCCTTCCCGGCCCAAAATACCCTGGAGTTTATCCTGCAAGCCGAGGACGGCGTTACCCGTGTCACTCAAGCCATTTTCGGCCCCAACCCGTACATTTCCAA
This sequence comes from Methylomonas sp. MgM2, assembly GCF_054172045.1. Classification (NCBI taxonomy): domain Bacteria; kingdom Pseudomonadati; phylum Pseudomonadota; class Gammaproteobacteria; order Methylococcales; family Methylococcaceae; genus Methylomonas; species Methylomonas sp. MgM2. The sequence continues at coordinate 1,960 of NZ_JBSYXO010000073.1, forward strand.
ATTGATGAGCCTGGTGTTCAGTATGGACAAGATGATAGGCGGCAAATTCGAGGATGGTCTGGCCGCCTTGAAGTCGCTTGCGGAAAAAAACAGCGGCGCCTGAGCCGAAACAAACCGGGGAGGCGCGATGAAATGTTTTGCCTGGGGTGACTTCGACCGAGAGCAGAGGCCTGTTTACGGGGTGCGGTCGATGCTGTGATGCGCAGTCCGGAAGGCCGGGAATTTTCGGGTTTAGCCGGTCGAGCGTTCGTAAGTCCGGCAGGCTACTCCGGTCTGTGAGCCGATATAATGGACCTTAAACCAGTTTTAAACGGAAATCTAAAACATGAAATATCTATTCGTGGCCTTCTTGCTGATGATCTGCCGGCAAACCCATGCCCTCGATTGGCGGGATAGCCCGGCCATCGGCAAGCTGTTTGCCGGCGAGGGCGTGCAGGGGACCTTCGTTTTGTATGACGCCGAAGCGAAGACTTTTATCGGGCATGATCGTGTCAGGGCCGAGACTCGCTTGGTACCGGGATCGACCTTCAAAATCGCCAATAGTCTGATCGGGCTTTCGGCCGGTGCGGTCAAGGATGTCGACGAAGTCCTGCCTTACGGCGGTAAGCCGCAGCCATTCAAGGCGTGGGAGCGCGATATGGGCTTGCGCGACGCGATCAAAATCTCCAATGTGCCCATATATCAGGAATTGGCCCGGCGTGTCGGCCTAACGCGAATGCGCGATGGCGTCGCCGCGCTGGGCTATGGCAACGGTGAAGTCGGCGAGGTGGTCGATCGGTTTTGGCTGCGTGGTCCGCTGAAAATCAGCGCCGTGGAACAAACGGCTTTTCTCGCCCGTTTGGCTCAAGGCGAGTTGTCGTTTCCTCAAGATGTGCAGGAACAAGTCCGCGACATCATCCGGATGGAGCGAGGCGACGGCTGGACTCTTTACGGCAAGACCGGCTGGGTCGACGCCTCCGAACCGGGTATAGGCTGGTGGGTTGGATGGGTAGAAAAACAAGGTCATGTCTACAGTTTTGCTTTGAACATCGATATCGAGCAGCAAGACGCATTAGCCAAACGCATAGCACTGGGCAAGGCCAGCCTGAAAGCCTTGGATGTGCTCGACTGAGTGTCGCCGGCGATCAGCTCTGCGTCATGCGCCTGACAAAATCCTCCAGCGTTTGCCCTGCGGAATCGGTAAAGGTGGTGCTTTCGGGTTCCATGCTTTGAATCCTGTCCACGCGGAAGTTGCGGAAATCGTCGCGCAACTCGCACCAGCCGACCAAGGTCCAGACGCTACCCCAGAAGTAAAGGCCTAAAGGGCGGATGCGGCGCAGGCTCAGTTCGCCGTCGGCGCGGCAATAATGCAGTTTTAGCAGGCGTTTTTCATCGATCGCCTTGCGGCAAACGTCCAGATTGACGTCCAAATCGGGGCGCGGGCCGAAACGCAGCGCGAACAGCTTGCTGTTTTCAATCTTACCCTGCAGTTCGGACGGAATCACCGCGCTGATTTTGTCCAGCGCCGATTGGGCCGAATAACCCAGTTCGGTGCCGGCCCAGGTTTTAACCATGCGCGCGCCGACCACCAGAGCCTGGATTTCGTCGGCACCGAACATGATGGGCGGAATGTCGACCGTATGCCGCAGGCGATAGCCGACGCCGGCTTCACCCTCGACAGGTACGCCCGACAAGCTCAGATCCTGAATGTCCCGGTAAATCGTGCGCTCGGATACCTCCAGGCGCTCTGCCAGCATTTTGGCCGTGACCAGGCGTTTATTGCGCAGGAGTTGGACGATTTGAAAGAGTCGGTCGGCGCGTCGCATTGTATAGTAATGCGGGCGGCCAGAAAGCCGCCCCTCGTTGAAAATTTAAGCGGGTGAATATAAACCGACCCGGTTGCCTTCGCTATCCAAAAATAGCGCGAAGTAGCCGCATTCGCCGTCGTGGATCGGCGTTTTCGGCACCACCAGGCTGCCGCCAAGTTGTAGCGCCCGTTCCAGCGGATCGCTCAAGTCCTCGCCGCCATTGAAATACACCACGGCCCCGGATTGGCTGGGCTGGTATTGTTCGCTCAACACCAGCATGCCGCTCACGGAACCCGGTTCGGCATTGAAAATTGCCAGCTGCATGTTATGCATCTCCTCATCTTTGAAGTCCGCTTGCAGGACGTTCCGATAAAAGTTTTTGGCGCGCTGCATGTCCGTGACCGGCAGTTCGAACCAGGTGGCTACATTATTGTTCATGTTAATCTCCGTTGAATATTAAAAGGAGTACTTAGGATACGGCAACCATCCTGACAGCGTGGTGTCAGTAGTGTTTGTACGTTAGCGATTTTTTCAAATTCCCTAACACGCGCAGCTTCGGCACAGTGCCTTTGTCGGACGTGGTCGGCAAGGCTGGGCAAATCCGGTTTTCCAAACAACCCGATGCCGGCATACGCTGGCAACGGTTTGGCCGGGTGCCTGAATTAAACACTAGATCGAACAAGCCGGGAGGAAAGACGGAAACGTTTTGCCCGTTTCCGGTAATCTTGATGAGTTCAACACTCTCGCTTGCGGTCTTGTCGTGAAAGGAATAATCGGCGCAGCCTAACACCGGAATCCCGAGCGCCGCCGTAGCGGCGAACCGCATGAATTGTTGAAAATTCATTTCGTATCTCCTTGGCTATTACGATTAAAACAACGGCGTCGAAATATCGCCCCAGCGTACATGCGCCGGTGGCGTAACGGCGGCGGTAATGGTACCGGTTCTTATATCGACGCTTACCAAGCGCAAGGGTTGGATACCGTACGCGGAACGAAGGATCGCTTTCCCCGCTGCATGGGCTTGGTGGCTGCGGACTCGGCTGAACAGCACCTTATAGTAGCGCCGGTCGAAGTTCTCCGGGGTGTCGTGACCACCGTGCACCGACTCGGCCTCCAGCGGCAAATCGGCCAGGTGCCATGCCTCGGGCACCACATGGATCAACAGCGGCGTTTCAGTGTCGCTGGACATGATTTGCCGGATACCGGGCTCATTCAGCGCGGTGCGATAAGACGCCAGCAATTCATGGTCGCTTAGCAGCGCGGGCGAAAGCACGGCCGCCCGGGCCTGATAATGGGCCGTAATGTTAGCCAGCGAATATTCGCGTAATCCGAAGGCCATCGCCAGACAAACCATGAGGGTGGCGATGGTGTGCACTAACCAGGAACGACGGGGCTGAACGGACGGCTGCGTTATTCCGATAGCCGCGAATGACTTCCAAGGCGGAAACACAGGTAGAAACCGATCGGTCTGATTTTCGTACTCCCGGTAACGATTACCGAAACCGGCTTCGCAGCGACGTTCTTCCGAAGCCGCCAGCGACCGGTATAGAAAAAGCATCAGCACATAGGCGATCAACACCAGAAAACGCGGCCAAAGCAACAGGGCGCCCAGACCAAGCAACGCCAATCCGACGTATTGCGGATGCCGGCTGTAACGATAAAGCCCATTGGTAACCAGTCCTAGACGGCGGAATTTGGCGTTATAAATCTGAATGGCAGAGGTCACAAACACGATTGTCCCTATCACTAGGCTGGCTCCGCCAACCTTGGGGAGCGCGTTGAGTACGGCACTTCGGGTCGTGGAAATATGCGGCAAAAAAAACTGACTAAGCCAGGCCGTGCCGGACCATTGGTCGAGGAAGTTCAAGGCCGGGCCATAAAGCGAGTAGAAATAGAGCGCTGCCGGACTGATCATAAACAGAATTTCCAAGCCAATGGCAATATAGAATAAGGATGCCGGTTTTAGCAGGTTTGCGGGATTGTGATTCGAAAAGGGTTTTGGTTTAGTCGCCATGATTGCTGTCCTCCGTTCTTGATGGGCTCTAGCCTAAACGTCTTGTGTAACCGAACGGTTTCAACAACCCGTGATTTTTGTTACGCTGGGTTTCAAATCCCTGTTTTGTAACACTCTGTTACAAAACTTTTCCTCGCCAGCGAGGGAAGGTCGGCATAATCAATCATCATGGTCCAGTCTCCTCATATTCTAATCGTCGACGATGATCGCGAGCTCCGACAGTTGCTGACGGCCTTTCTGACCCGGCACGCGTTCAGGGTGGACGCGGCGGCCGACGGGCACGCGATGCACAAACTGCTGGAAACGGCCCGCTTCGACCTGATCGTGCTCGATTTGATGCTGCCCGGTGAAGACGGCCTGGCACTGTGCCGGCGGCTGCGGAGCACA
>NZ_JBSYXO010000074.1:0-5696 GCF_054172045.1 Methylomonas sp. MgM2
ATTCGGCCAAGCGGTCGCGCGACACGCTCCAGGCAATGGCCGGCGCTTGCAATCCCAGCTTTTCGAAAAACAGTTTTTGCACGGCCAATGCGTCCGGTCCCAAAGCCGACAAACTACCGACGCCTCCGCCCAATTGACCTACCGCCAAGCGCTGGCCGATTTCCACCAAGCGCTGGCGGTGACGTTGAACTTCGTCCAGCCAGACTGCGACTTTGAATCCAAAGGTAATCGGCAAGCCCGCCTGGCCGTGTGTCCGCCCGCACATCGGTGTGTTGCGGTGCCTAAGCGCCAGTTCGCACAGCGTTTCGACCAAACGGTTCAATTGCTCGGACAGTTTCTTGCGGGTCTGCGACAGCAGCCTTGCCGTATGCGTATCTGTGATGTCCTGTACCGCCGCGCCATAACACCACCATTCGCCGCTGGTTCCCGGACTGCGGCGCTGCAAGGCACGAATCAAGCCCAATAGAGAATGGTTGCTTTGTTCAAAGCCCTCCCGCACTTCATCCAGAAAAGCCTGATCCGGCTCCAGCTTACGGAAAACCTCAGCCATCTGTTTGGCGGCCTGTTTCGGAATCAAACCGAAATCGGCTTCGGATTCCGCCAACGCTACCATGACCTCGACCCAAGCTTTGATCATGGCCTTGTCGTCGAACAGCGCACGCGTTTCCGGCGTGGACCAGGAATTCTTGAAAATAGCCGAATCGATGATATGTACGGACATGGCTACCTCACGACTCAATTTCCGACGCCAGATAGGCTTGCACCGTATGCTCCAACCGCACTTGAGCGGCGTCCAGACGCTGCTGTCGGTCGTTGCGCCATTGTTCCTCCAGCCGCAAGGTTTGCCGGCATTCACTCAACATGTGCGACATGGCTTCAGGCGCCGCGCCGCCGATATCGCGGCGAGCCGCCAACGCGGCTTCCGGGTCCAAGGCTTGTTGTAGCGCGCAGTCCGATAGCGCGATCGTTTTGCCCAAGGCGTCCGCGCATTCGGCGATTTCAGCCGTGCTCAGATTGTTAAAGCCGCCTTCCTGCAAATGCCGACTGACCAGTTCGCCGACCAATTTGTGGGCCTCCCGGAAGGACAAGCCGGTTTCCAAGACTATGACTTCGGCCAAATCGGTGGCCGCGGCAAAGCTGTGCTCCAACCTTCTTCTTGCCTGCTCACGATCGAAATCCATCGTCGAAACGACTTCCGCCATCAGCTCGACGGCACCGCTGACCCGGTTGATCAATTCCGGCAGCGATCCATAAAGCGACAGCCTGTTGTCGACCTGCCCCGTCGCCGTTCGCCCCATGGCCGCTGTACCGGATAGCGTACCGATCAGGTTATTGGCAAGGCCGCGGATATGGGCTAATGCAAACGGGTTCTTCTTTTGCGGCATGATTTTACTGGCCCTGGCATGGCCGTCATCTAACGAGATCAATCCGAACTCCTCGGTGGCGAAGATCTGCAAGTCTTCGGCCAGCCTATCCAGGTTGATCAGAATGATCGTCAGCATAGCGACGGTTTCGATCGGCAAATCGGCCTGCCACATCGCATCGCGGGCATGACTGACGACTCCGTCAAAACCCAACAGTTCCGCCAAACGCGTTCTCGCTTGCGGCAAGCGCGAACCGTTGCTGCTGCCGCAACCGGCCGGACTTAGATTCAATCGCGCGAACAGCGCCTGCAGGCGCTGCATGTCCCGTAAAACCGGATACGCGAACCCCAGAAGATAGTGCCCAAAACTGGTCGGCTGCGCGGATAGCCAGTAAGTGTAATCCGGCATCGGGTCCTGCCGCGACTGCTCGGCGCGGTCCAGCAAGTTCCGAATCATAGCCGTCAATGCATCGTTTAACTGCAACAACAGCTCTCGTTGCTTAATGACAAAGGCCGTCGTAATGGCTTCGCGTCTAGCCCGGCCGGCACCTAACCACTTGGCCGATTCGGTCTGCCGCCTTAGCCAGGCTTCGCGGTTGGTATACAAATCACCGCAGACCGGGTCGGGTCGAAAATCATCCGGCCAGCTGCTGAGCCGAATCAGCCACTTCAATAATCCATACGAATCGGGTTTAGGGATGATGCCGTTTTCCATCATCACCAAGCTATGAGCCAGATCGACCCGGCTTAACGCGTCGAACAAAGGCAACTGCGCTTCCAGTTCTTGCCGAAAAGCCGTAGCGATCAAACGCTCGCTCGGTCCGTGTTGCAAACGGCCGCCGATCTCCAGCGCCAGTTCGCCAAAGCGATGGTCTAACGCATCATACTTGGCCATGGTTGGGCGGCTCGATTTGTTGCGGATCCCATTGGCCGCTGCGCATCAACTTATGGGCGACATGATGCAAGGTATCGAAACGTAAGCGGCACCGCAGGGCTTCCACGGCTAAAATCTGGTCGGCATGGATATTACCCAAACCGACATTGGTACCGAACTTGCCGATCAAATAGGCCTGCTGGTCTTTCAAAGGCGCTTCCCAAATGACGCGGCCGATCGAGTCGCTCATCAGTTCGGCGATGGTCGTTAACGATTCATCTATGACCTCGCCATGCTCCCCGAAAATTCCGACCGAGCGCCCGGACTCGCGCCCTTCCATGACTACCCAGGCGGCGCCATATGCCAGATCGCGCAGGGCTTGTTCGGCGGCCTGTTCCGCGGTCGGCTGCTGTCTGGGATCTTTTTTGCCGACTTCGGTGATCGGCACCAGGCCGGCATCCATCGCGCAATGAATGATATTCTTGCGCCGGAATTCCGGCATCGGAATAGTGCCGTCCGAAATTTCCACGGCGCCAAACCCCAAACGCTTGGCCAGCTTCATGTAATCCCGGCAATGATGTTCGATCAAAGCCACTTCCAGCAAGGTGCCGCCGGGCAAAGTCAGAATCTGATGTTCGGCGAGCAAGGCCAGCTTATTTTGTAAGGTTTGTTTGCTATGAAACACCGACGTGCCGAAAGCCAACTTCCACTGGTCGATACAATGTCCGGCTAATTCCAAAATATCCCGTAACTGATTCACGCCGATGCCGGTATCGATAACCATGGTCAAGCCGATGCCGCGCGGTTTTTGCGACCTGTCGTCGATGAGGTTGCCGATCAAGCTTTGCCATGCGGATTCACGCATATTCGACTCCGTTAGCGAGTAATTCCAGCGCTTTCTCAACCATCTTCAAGTCGGCCCCCCAAGGCACAACGGCCGTATTGCCGTCGAGTTCGATATCGAACTCCAATAAACAGCATTTCAACAGTGTCGGCATAGCCGAGGACGTAGCCAGTTGCCGCGGGCACATTTCCAGACGCGGCGGCTCATCCCCGTAATAATGCCGATGAAACTGCAGACTGCGTTCGCAACCGATTAAGGTCCAGTCCCGCCGTTCGGCCGGGCGTTCGTCCAAAAAAAAGACGGGGGCCCCGAATTCATGGAGCCCCCCGGAGCGGCATGGCACAAGAAAGGCGGACGCTTGAACCGTTTTAGCCAGCGATAACAAATCAATGCGTTCAAGTTGGAGGTAAACAGGCGGCAAATCGGCATAACCGAGCACATGCTGCGCCATCGCAAAAAGCTTGGGCGGCTCGGGCGGCGCGACTTCTACCACCCGCAATATTAACGGTGCCGGCTTGTGAATGATGTTGATATGGTCGAATGCGCCTTGCACGATCAAGGTTTTATCGGAACCTATGCCTCTATCCACCGCCAATTTAGCCAAAGCCGATCGATTGGCCGGATCGGTTTCCGGCGCCGCCATGAACACGCAGTCGGCAGGCAAAGCCAGAATTTCCAGCGCCTGCACCGGCACGAACAGGTCGTCGGACCGCAGTCTCTGCACCGCGACCACCGCGTATTGATTTTGTTCGTTATGTAAAATGATGATGTCGGTACGCCGGTAGACTTCGCGCGGCAACAAATACTCGGTGATCGCCTTTTCGGTCATATCTCCGGCATAAGGCTGGTAACTGACTCGCCGATAGGGTAAGGGCACGAAGTTCAGCCGATGCTTGAGCCCGCCTACTGTTAATCTTTCGCCGCTCATCGTGTGTGTCACCTCAGTTCAGCGGAAATTGCCGACGGGATTCTTGCGCTTTGAATTCGCGTTCGCGGATTTTTAGCGGATCGAACGCGCGCATGAATTCGACGATTTCCGGATTTGGCAAAGGTATAACCGCCAGTTCGTCGCTCACCGGAAATTCGAAACCGGTGTTTTCCCGCACCGTATCGAGATCCACATCGGGATAAAGCGCAGTCAAGCGCAGATGGCCCGTCGCATCGAAATCGAACACGCCCAGCTCGGTCAGCAAGCAATCCGGCCCGTGACCACGATAGCCCATTTCGGCCCGAGTTTTGCCTTCGGCCGTACGATGGCCGACGCTGCTGATAAAATCGCAACGCTCGACCAAGCGCAAGCGGCGCTGTCCTTCGGCATCGACGCCGGCTCGATGCGAGGCGGTCCATAAAGTCAAATGCCGTGCGTCGCAAGACAAATTACAAGCGCCACCGCCGCCGGGTAATTTCAGCTTCAAGCTCTGTTGACCAAGACGGGTGACATTCAAATTGCCGTAACAATCGATTTGCAGGCCGGACAGGAACATGCGCCCCACCCGTCCGCTGGCGGCCAGGTCGAACAGCTCTTCGATGTCCAGGTGACATTCGGCGTGTCGGTCCATGCTCCAGTCGTTGCTGGTCGGCGTCATGAACGGCGGCGCCGGATTCACGCCGTAAGTGGCTCCGGCCACCAACACCAAGTTCGGCGCGTGTGTGCGCTTGGCCAAATGCAATGCCGTTTGTACCAAGGGCGAACCGAAACCGTGAAATGCCACTATGCCGTCTTCTATGCTTAGCGCAATCTGATAAATCAACGCTTCGGCTATCGTGCAATGCCGGGGCTTATTCATATAGCGCCATCCACGCTTCCGCACTTTGCCGCCAAGTAGCAAGCCGCTGCAAGGCGGCTTCGCCGCCTATCGCCTCCAGATACTGACTATGAGAGCGGCAGCCATAGATGTAAGGCTGTAAATAAGCTTGCCGAAACTCGTCCGTACCTTCGCTGGCAACCCGATAATATTCGGCCGTGTGCTGCCTGTCGTAGGCGTAAAAAGGATAACAAGCCGTCGGGTGGGCACCGTAAGGTACTTCGGCGACCGCCGTTACGTAGAAAAAAGGGATGCTGATACCCATTTCGCTCAGTTGTTCGGTCTCGACCAGTTCCTCGAACGTCGCCAATACCGTCTTCGCGGCTTTGGCAAATAAGAGGTCTGCTACCGGCGGGCCGTCGATATGCAAATTGCCATGGCGGTCCGAATATTGCACATGCAAAAGTGCGACGTCGGGCTGCAATGCCGGCACTAGAACCAGCTCATCGCCCGTAAACGGACAGGTCATCGTCCGGTACTCGGGATGAAGCTGCATGAAGCTCGTGCCTTGAATCGACCGTATAGGCATGAAAGGCAGACCGGCAATGGCGGCTCGCAACTGCTGCACCAAAGTGTAACAACAGCTGTCTTGCACTTGCACGGAACCCGATTCGCAAGCGCGCCGATAGTTAGGCGCCATGCCGAAATCCTGTTCGAAGCCGACATAGGATTCGGCGCTACTGGCCACACAGCCGGCGCCGCATAACAAGTCGACGTCTATGCCGTGCGCGGAACCGATCAGACGCAACTTGCCTTTACCTTGGCGTATCAATTCTTGCAACGCGGCGATGGGCTCCCGCCAGGACAAAC
>NZ_JBSYXO010000075.1:0-4064 GCF_054172045.1 Methylomonas sp. MgM2
CAACTGGCCTACCTGATCCTGACCTCGGGTTCCACCGGCCAACCCAAGTGCGTGGCGGTCGCCCACGGGGCCTTGACGCGCCATTGTCTGGCGATTGAGGAGAGGTACGCGATGCAACATGACGACGTGGCTTTGCATTTCGCCGCTTTTACCTTCGACGCTGCGATGGAACAATGGCTGGTACCGTTGATCACCGGTTGTCGCTTACTGGTACGCGATGCACTTTGGAGTGCCGACCAGACATACGATGCCTTGCTGCGTCATGGTGTGACCTGGTTCGAAATGCCGCCCGCCTATTTAATCGAAATCGCCCGTTGGGCCGAACCGCGTGGTTTGCGCCTGCCGCTACGCGCCTGTTCGGTCGGCGGCGAAGCCGTGCCCAAGGAAGGACTGGCGATGATTCGCCGTTTGGTTGGCGACGCACCGATCCTGAACGGCTACGGCCCGACCGAAACCTTGATCACTCCGTTGGTCTGGACCGCGTTGCCGGACGCCGTTTGCGACACAGCTTACGCGCCGATCGGCACCGGCATCGGCGAGCGTGCGCTTTACATATTGGACATAGACCTGAATCGATTGCCGCTCGGGGCGGTCGGCGAACTTTATATCGGCGGCCCGTGTTTGGCGCGCGGCTACCTCGGGCGGCCCGATCTGAGCGCCGAGCGTTTTCTGCCCGATCCCTTCGCCGCCGACGGTACCCGCATGTACCGCACCGGCGATTTGGTGCGCTTTCGCGACGACGGCAACGTCGATTATTTCGGCCGTAACGATCATCAAATCAAGTTGCGCGGTTTCAGAATCGAGTTGGGCGAAATCGAAGCCCAGGCCTTGTCTCATCCAGGTGTCGCCGAGGCGGTCGTGGTAGCGAATGGCGAGGGCCATGCCAAACGCATATTGCTTTACGCGGTAGGCGCAACCGATACTGAAAGCCTGAAAAACCACCTGCGCCGGCGCTTGCCGGATTACATGGTGCCGGCGCACGTGCAAATCCTTGAACAATTGCCGCGCTTGACCAGCGGCAAGCTGAACCGCCATGCCTTGCCCAAGCCGGATAGGCAGGCCGAAAGAGCCTATCGCGCACCGCATACCCAGACCGAGCGCGACTTGGCGGCGATTTGGCAGGCCGTGCTCGGCGTCGAGCGGGTCGGTGCCGACGACAATTTTTTCGAACTGGGCGGCGATTCGATCATGGCGATTCGTTTGGTCAGTCGCGCCCGCCAAGCCGGTTGGTCGCTGACTCCCAAAGACTTGTTTCTGCATCAGACCGTGGCCAAACTGGCCGCCAATGTACAGGCGATACCGGTGCAAAAAGCGGCCGAACAGCCAATCAATGTGGCCGGCGAAGCACCTCTGACGCCGATTCAGGCCCAGTTTTTTGCACAAGGCATGCCCAATCGCAATCATTGGAATTTGTCGCTGCTGCTACAGCCGAAAATCGAACTCGATGCTGCTCGATTGGCGAATGCGGTTGGTCGATTGCTTGAGCATCACGACGGCTTGCGCTTGCGTTATCGTTTGCAGCAGGGCGTTTGGCGCCAATTTTATGCCGATGCCGATACGGCACAGGCGTTCGAGCATCTGCACGCGAAAGACGCCGACGCGGTTGCAGCGTTGGCCGATCAAACGCAGCGCAGCCTGGATTTGCAACACGGTCCGTTATTTAAAGTTGTGTTGATAGAATTTGCCGACGGAGGCCAGCGCCTGTTGCTGATTGCGCACCATTTACTGGTCGACGGGGTGTCCTGGCGCATTGTGCTGGAAGACCTGCAAGCCTTATACGACGGTATCGAAGCGTTACCGGGCAAAACCGCGTCGTTGCAACAGTGGGGCGAATGTTTACGCAATTACGCAGCCGGCGAAGCGTTGAAACGGCAACTGCCGTATTGGCACGGGGTGTTGCAAAACACCGTCGAACCGCCCAAGGATTGTCCACCAACCAATGGCAGTTTCGGCGATGCGCGAACCTTGACGCTGAACATCGACGCCGAGAACACCTATCGCTTATTCACTCAAGCCCCGGCCGCCTACCGCACGCAAATCAACGATTTGTTGCTGGCGGCATTGGCGCGGGTAATCTGCGCCTGGTGCGGCGGCGACGTGGCGGTGGATTTGGAAAGCCACGGCCGCGAGCAGGCTTTCGACGGCGTCGATCTGATCCGTAGCGTCGGCTGGTTCACCAGCGTTTATCCGGTCAAACTGGCAACCGCCGAGGACATCGGCGCGACGATCAAGGCCGTCAAGCAAAGCCTGCGCGATGTGCCGGACGCCGGACTGGGCTTCGGCGTACTGCAATATCTGGCCGGCGACGATGAGAGCGCGGCGCTGAACGCCTTGCCGCCGGCGCGAATAGGTTTCAATTATTTCGGCCGGATCGATGCCGAAGCCGGCAATTTTGCACTGGCACCGGAAACTGCCGGCGATGATCACGATCCTGCAGCGCCGCTGCCGTACTGGCTGGAAATCAACGCCCAGGTAGTGCGCGGCGTGCTGCAATTGCGTTGGCGTTACAGCAACAGGCAATACCGCGACGAAACCGTGCAGGCGTTGATCGAGCGTTATCGCGACGAATTGCTGACCATCGTCGAACATTGCCTGAGCGGAACCTGCGGTGCCACGCCGTCGGATTTTCCGTTGGCCGGCTTGAGCCAAGCGCAACTAGACGCCTTGCCGCTGGCGCTTGCCGGAATCGAGGATATTTATCCGCTGTCGCCTATGCAGCAGGGCATGCTGTTTCATGATCTGCTGGCGCCGGAAAGCGGGGTTTACGTCAACCGTATGAGTCTGGACATCGACGGCCTGGACAGCGATCGTTTCGCCGCCGCCTGGGGCCGGGCCATCGTCCGGCACGCGCTGCTGCGTAGCGCGTTTCTGTGGCGCGGCGAGTCCGAGCAACCGTTACAAATCGTCTACCAACAGGCACCGTTGTTGTTGGAAATTCTCGATTGGCGCGGCCGGGAGATAGGCCAGGCGGATTTGCAGCGCTTGAGTGACCAGGACAGGGCGCGCGGCTTCGATCATGCCCAGGCGCCTTTGATGCGTATGATATTGGTGCGTTTGTCGGAGCAGCGCTGGCATTGGATTTGGACCAGCCACCACATCTTGCTTGACGGTTGGAGCACGTCGCAGCTCTTGGGCGAAGTGTTGGACGATTACGTCGGCAACGTGCGCAGTGCCGGTTCGGCCTCGTACCGCGATTACATCGCTTGGCTGAGCCGCCGCGATGCAGCGGCCGCCGAGAGCTTCTGGCGCGCGCGTTTGGACATGTTGGACGAACCGACTTTGCTGGCCGACGCGCTAAGCAAGCCGATGACCGGACAAGGCCACGGTAGCTACGTTTACCGCCTGGATGCGGCGGCAACGGCGCGTTTGCAGGCCTTTGCCCGGCAACAGCGCGTCACGTTGAATACGCTGCTGCAAGCGGCCTGGGCCTTGTTGCTCGGGCGTTATTGCGGGCGCGACACGGTCGCGCTGGGCGCGACGGTGTCCGGCCGTCCGGCGGACTTGCGCGGCGTGGAGAGCATCGTCGGCTTGTTCATCAACACCTTGCCGTTGATCGTGCGTGTCGAAGCCGGGCAACGGATCGGCGACTGGCTGCGCGAGTTGCAGCAGGAAAATCTGGCTTTGCGCGACTACGAACATACGCCGCTCTATGATGTTCAGCGCTGGGCCGGACAGGCCGGCGCGGCATTGTTCGATAGCTTGCTGGTGTTCGAAAACTTTCCGGTCGATGCGGCCTTGAAAAACAGCGCCAGCGGTTTGAACTTTGGTCTGCCGAGCCACGTCGATACCACGCATTATCCCTTGACCTTGAACGTCAGCATCGGCGAAAGCTTGGGCCAGGACTACGGGTATTGGCTGGACCGTTTCGACGCGGAGACGGTGACCGGCATCACCCGCCATTTTCAGCAATTGTTGTTTACATTGGCGGATGATGCCGAATGCCGATTGGGCGAAATCATGCTGCCGACGTCGGAAGAATTGACGCATCAATCCTCCTGGCACGCCACCGAGACGGCCTATCCATCCGGTTTCGTGCACGAACTGATCAGCCAGAGGGCGGCGGC
>NZ_JBSYXO010000076.1:0-4020 GCF_054172045.1 Methylomonas sp. MgM2
TCACGTGGCGGTGTAGGCGCGATTGCTAGCCAGGGATGGCTAGCAATCTTTCCCGCCGGAAGCCGACACTCTCCGGATTTAAAGCCGGTAGCGGAGATGCTTACCGGCTGGTCAACGAAACCGCGAGTTAGTGGAATATCCGGAAACCGGCGGCCGCAGCGAGGGAGACCAAGTCGTCTACCCGGACGACGACTTGCAGGCTGTGTTTGCCGACAGTATCTGGCGGTTTTCACATAAGGACGGTACGCCGTATTGAGCGCTTTGAAATTTTTCGCCGCCAAACCGGGCGATTTTTGTTACATCGGCACGCAAACCTGACATGCAAATCACCTTGTTAAGACACGGCAAACCGGCCGTCCAGCTATCGGGCATGGCTCGCGGTAAGGATTTGGCCGCCATCGCCAAGGCGTACGACGCATCCGGCATCGTTGATCGGCCACCGACGGAAACCGTGGCGGAACTGCGCCGTGCCAACTACGGCGTGCAGCGACTTGCCGCGCGCGGTCGAATCGGCCCGTGCGCTGGGGTTTACCAAATCGCCTGTGGCGGAAAGCTTGTTTCGCGAATCAGCGCAGCAGCATTTCGACAGCGCTACCCATTACGGCGTGGGTGACGGTTTGTCGATTACTCTGGTTGGCCGGTTTTTGGCAAAACTAAAGGCGAGAGAATTTCAAAAAGTCGGGAAAAACGAGGAGAAAGGGGCTTGCGGCAGCGGCGATTTGGGGAGCATCTTATTCGCGATGAAACCGATTACCGGCAGCATGCCGACTACATTCATTGGAACCCGGTCAAGCGTGGCTGGGTTAGATCAGTTAAAGATTGGCCCCATTCAAGTTTTCATGGTTATGCGAAACAGGGTGTGTATTCTGAAAATTGGGGTGTTGACATCGATTTATCGAAGTTAGGGGCTAGAGAATAACGCGAATGATGCGGTTCGTACCTCACTGCATCCTACCGGACTACAAGGATAAGGAGAAATTTAAACAACGATGGAAACACTTTAAATTTAAGGATTGGTAAGTCCAATAACAAGCTCAAATTTTTATCTCGAACAATCCGTCTATACCAATAGCCATCGCAAACAGAAATTCATATCGTTAGGGATGGAAGAAGTCCACGTCATCATTTTACGGATATAAGTATTCAAACGTATATCAATTCGTTATGGATTGATGGAAACTTCAATGAAGTATGGTTCCTTATACTCCGGTTACTTTATGACGTCGTAAATATCTTTAATGAATATGAGTCAAAGGGGAATAATAATGGACATAACCAATTTGATGAATTCTCTGCAAGAGACACTGGGTCAGCAGCTTCCTAAGATCGTCGGTGCACTTGCCATTCTTATTATCGGCTGGCTGGTTGCCGTTGTGTTCAGAGCCGGTGTCCGCAAAGCCCTGTCGCTGCTCAAACTGAATCAAAGAGTGGCCGAGGGCGGCGAAGTTTCGATAGACTTTGAGTCCGGCATCGCCAAGGGCGTGTACTGGGCCGTCCTGTTGATCGTATTCATAGCCGTGTTCAATGTCCTCAATCTTGAACTGGTTTCGAAGCCGCTGGACGCTCTGGTGACGCAGGTCTTCCAATATGTTCCAAGGTTGGCGGCCGGCGGTGTTTTGTTATTGCTTGCCTGGTTGTTGGGAACGATCGTCCGGATGCTCGTGATCAAGGCATTGGACGCGACTCAATTGGATGAGAAGCTTGGCGTTACCGAGGGCGGAGTCTCGACCAGCAAAAGTATCGGTAACGTCGTTTACTGGTTCATAGTGTTGATGTTCCTGCCGGCGGTTCTCGGCGCTCTCCAGCTTGAAGGCTTGCTGAGTCCCGTCCAGAACATGGTCAATTCGATATTGGCCATGCTGCCGAATATTGTGGCCGCGGGCGTCATAGGCTTGGTCGGCTGGTTTGTCGCAAAAATTCTGCGCGACATCGTTTCCAATCTGCTCGCCGCCGCCGGCGCGGACCGACTCGGGGTGCGCGTCGGCTTGGAAGAAGGAATGGGCGTATCGCGCCTGCTCGGAGCTATCGTGTTTTTCTTCGTATTCATTCCCGCCTTGGTGGCGGCGTTGGAAGCCCTGCAAATGGAAGCAATCTCCGCGCCGGCCACGAATATGCTCAATATCGTCTTGCAGACGATACCGGATATTTTTGCGGCCGTGGTTATTCTAGTCATCGCATTCTTCGTGGCGCGCTTTGTCGCAAGCCTGTTGACAACGCTGCTGCAAGGGATGAATTTCGATAAGGTCCCGGCGGCACTGGGCTTGGAGGCGGTGTTTGCAGAAAGTGTTTCGCCGTCGGCCCTGATCGGTAAGTTACTAATTTTCTTCACGATGCTGTTTGCTGCGATCGAAGCATCGAATCAGCTGGGTTTGAATCAAATCGGCGGGTTGATCACGATTTTCGTGGAATTCGGTGCAAAAATCCTGTTGGGTTCGATTATTCTGGCCGTAGGTTTCTGGCTAGCCAATATCATTTATCAGGTCATCCTCAAGGGCAGCGGCCAGAGCAAGCTGATGGCGGGTATCGCCAGATTTGCAATTCTTGGTCTGGTCACGGCGATGGGTTTGCATGCGATGGGTCTGGCCGACGCTATCGTTAACATGGCTTTCGGCTTGGTCTTGGGCGCTATCGCCGTTGCGGTTGCGCTGTCATTCGGACTGGGAGGCAGAGAAGCCGCCGGCAAACAAATGGAATATTGGTTCAAGCAAATGCGGGGCGAACCTTAAAATTGCGCGCTTTGTCGCAGGGTAAGCATTGCGTACCCGATCACTTTGCCCGCTTTGTATTTCTCACACCTTGATTAACCGCTTTAAGCCGTACGAGTGTTTGTATCGACGAATGCGGACATAAATGGTCGGTGTTTGCGGGTATCGTTCCGTCCGTGGCGAATCGTAAGGACGGAGCCGATTTTGACGATGTTATCCGCATCGGATTGACCGCCACAAAGCATATTGTCTAGTGCCGGCTGATGGTTCATTTGCGCCCTGTCCCCTTATAATTAATAGCGGTAACGAATTTGTGTAACCGGTCGCGGCTGCGAAAAGCCGAACTTTTTATAGACGTCTTTTTTTAATCGGGGAGATCAGATGATTCCGTCGGGCTGGCCGCAAGGATTAATACACGATCCTGTTTGCGAAGAACGTGCTAAGTTAAACCGAACTCTTAAAGCTTGGTTCGCTATTTTCCTGCTGATTGCCGCGTCGGCTGTTGGTTGTAACAAACAGTTCATTTCGCACGGATCGTCGGGTTCCGTTGAAGTCCTCGACGAGCAGATTAAAAATCCATGGCCAATTGCGCGACCGACGGT
The DNA here is from genome assembly GCF_054172045.1 of Methylomonas sp. MgM2. NCBI lineage: Bacteria > Pseudomonadati > Pseudomonadota > Gammaproteobacteria > Methylococcales > Methylococcaceae > Methylomonas > Methylomonas sp. MgM2. The sequence goes on from NZ_JBSYXO010000076.1 coordinate 3,308, forward strand.
CATTTATGTCAGTGACTTTGCCTTAGATGTCGAACATCTCCAAACCGAACAGGGCATTGGCGGCATATTACCCGGTAGACGCTTAAAGCGATTTGTCGAAAATTTGCCGCATCCAACGGTAAATGCCGACCCCGAACAGCGAGCGGAAAAAATCGTTACGGAAATGAACCAAAGTCTTATTGATAGCCTCATGCGCAAGGGTTTCGCCGCACAGGGTCTAACAAATCTTAGGTCTACGGCGTTGCCCGTAAACGGTTGGCTGTTACAAGGGGTGTTTACCGAGGTGGACGAAGGTAACCGCCTCAAACGAGCCGTAATCGGCTTCGGCCAAGGTGCCACGAAAATGGATGTGCAGATCGGGATTAGCGATTTGACCAGCGCAAACCCGCTAGAACCCTTCATTGTGTTCGGAACCGTCAAAGATCCAAAAAAAATCCCCGGCGCTATCGTAACCATGAATCCCTATGTTGCTGCGGCTAAATTTGTCTTAGCAGGCTGTTGAAATTTGCCGCCATACCTTCGGTTTCGACGCCATTTTTTGAAGCGCCGGGTGGTCTGCTAGCCTGATTAAGGCTCAAAAACCGGTTCTAGCCGGTTATATTCATCCCGAAGGGATTTAAATGCCGCCTTTTGGCGGATTTTAGGCGCAGCACCGCCTAGGCGGTGCTGTAACGCCAGCCGAAAATGGCGCCCATGCGTGTCAGGTTGTAGGC
>NZ_JBSYXO010000077.1:0-3359 GCF_054172045.1 Methylomonas sp. MgM2
AGGCTAGCAGACCACCCGGCGCTTCAAAAAATGGCGTCGAAACCGAAGGTATGGCGGCAAATTTCAACAGCCTGCTATATCTTGTTTATCAGGATGACGCTGGAAATGAATTTGTCTTGCGCGGCGGCCCGAGTATCAATCCCGCCTTTGGCAATATTGTCGTACAGAGTGGGATGCTGCTTAATGCTATTGATTCTCTCGACAAACGAGTAGACGCTTTCGGAAATCCTCTAACTGCGGCCGATCGCGGTAGTCGAGAAATCCATCTTAATGGAAGATCGGCAGAAGACGTATGGGCAATATTGTTACAGCAAGTGCAAAATATTGAGAATGCTGAACTTCCATATAATTTTGACCAAAACAGCAATTCCACAATAGCGTCTGTTTTAAATGCCGTTGGAATTGATGTAAATCAGACGATGCCTTATATCCCTGAAGGGGATTGGCCGGGTCTAGACAATCTTCTTAATTTTGATACCGAGCTTACCGGCACATCTAATGACGATATTATTTGGGGATATACCGGAAATGATACGTTATCGGGTGGTTCTGGATGCGATCAAATTAAAGGTGATGCAGGCAACGATACTCTCATTGGTGGCACCGGCAACGACACGTTATTAGGCGGCGAAGGCAGTGACATTTACGTACACAGCCAAGGTGACGGAATCGACACTATTATCGATAGCGATGGGCTGGGCTATCTGTATTGGGATACGGTTGTCATCCAAGGCGACGGCAATGTCACGCCGACTAACTGGTTCAAACGCAGCGACAACGTTTGGCAAGATCGGCAAAATCCCCAAGCTCCTATCAGCTATATCCTGCAAACCGAAGAAAACGAGACCCAGACCTTATACATCGTCAAAAACGGTGACCTCATCAAAGTACAAAACTGGCACCCTGGCGATTTAAGCATCACCTTGGGCGATGGTGGGTGCGGGGCCGGCTGCGGTAACCCGTACCTATATCGGCGACCAACGGGCGCCGCTGATTGGCATCGAGACAGATACTGATGTCGCTCCGACCGACTCCGACTACAACACCTATAAATGGGGTGCCGTCAGCTGGCAAAACGATGGCACCCTTGGCAACGGCGTCGCTGAAGCCGATTTCAACGACGTCATCACCGGCAGCGCGCAAGCCGACAAAATCGACGGACTGGGCGGCAACGACGCGTTGGACGGCGGGGTCGGTGATGATCAAATCGATGGCGGCACGGGCGACGACTTGATCGGCGGCGGCGCGGGTTCCGACGTCATCCACGGCGGCGACGGCCGCGACGAAATCCTCAGCGCCACCGGCTTAATCGCACCGCAACGCACCGGGCCTAACGATATCTGGCAACCGCCGGCTGGCAAAACGGTCTGGATACAAGGCAACACTTGGGGCGTATACGATAATGGGAACAACACTCAAACCATAAATGGCGGCGGATCATTGGCGCTGGATAATGCCCCGGACGTGGTCTTTGGCGACGGCGGTGATGACGACATCATCGGCGGTCACGGCGACGATTATCTCGATGGCGGTGCGGACAACGACGCGCTAACCGGCAACGGCGGCCACGACCTGCTGATCGGCGGCAGCGGCAACGACTTTATGCGCGGCGACGGCACCGTCACCACCGGCTATTATTCGACAACGCCTGCCTCGCCGCACGGCAAAGACTTCCTGGACGGCGGTGCGGGTAGCGACTTACTGATCGGCGACGGCAATGACGATATCTTGCTCGGCGGCGCCGACAACGACACCTTGTGGGGTGACGCTTCGGAAGGGGAGCTGGCCTTGCAATATCACGGCAACGACTATCTGGACGGCGGCGCTGGCGACGATACGCTCTACGGCAACGGCGGCGACGACATTCTCATCGGCGGCGGCGGCAACGACGAACTCTACGGTGGCGAAGGCTTCGACACCTACATCATCAATGCCGGCGACGGTATCGACCATATCATCGATAACGATCCCGAAAAAAACAGCAAGATCATCTTCGGTGTGGGAGTTAACCCCAACGATATCACCCTGGAACTGGGCTCTTTGATGCTTGATCTGGGTAACGGCAATGCCGTACATATCGAAAACTTCGATCAAACCGACGTGTTCAATAGTTCCGCCGTCAGCCAATTCCAATTCGCCGACGGCACGGTACTCAGTATCGGCCAATTGTTAGCACGCGGCTTCGATCTGGATGGCAGCGACCAAAACGACACGATCATCGGCACCAACACCACCGACCGGATCGACGGGGGCTTGGGTGCCGACTATCTCGCCGGCGGCGCCGGCGACGACACCTATCTCAACGTCACCGGCGAAGACACCATCAACGATACCGAAGGCCGTAGCACAATCAAGCTCGCCGCCGCCACTGGCATTGCCGCGAACGGCCTCAGCGTCACAAACTATGGCGAGCAAAATCAATACCGCCGTCTGGACATCGCCCTGGATATCGGCGGCACGTTGAAACTGGAAAACGCCTTCTTCGGCAGCGACGCGACGCTGGAATTTGCCAACGGCAATACGCTGGACCTGGAAACCCTGGTCGGCAGCACGTTGACCACGGCCGTCGACCTGCAACTGGGCGACAGCGGCGGCAAGCTATACGGCGGCGCCGGGGACGATACGCTCAAGGGCGGGGCGGGCGACGACACGCTCAGCGGGCACCAAGGCGACGATACCCTCAACGGCGGCGCAGGCGACGACCTGCTGCTCGGTGGCGCCGGCAACGACAACTACATAGTCGACGGCAACGGCACGACCCATATTCGGGATCATGCCGGTTCCAACCATCTGCAAATCGCCGCAACCGGCTCCGGCAGCTATATGCCGCTGGTCGACAGGCAAAGCGGCGACGTCATCATTTCCAAACCCGACGGCAGTCTGGTCGTCATCGAGCAAGCCTTGTTCGGAACCGAATTGTCGATTGCGACCGACGACGAGCGTTTGAATATCGCCTCTCTACGCGAATGGGCAGGGACGAATGTCTATGGTTCGCTCGAACTCGCGCTGCAAACCGATGACGGCAACCTCTACGGCGGGGCAAGCGCCGATCATCTGGCCGGTCGGGCGGGCGCCAATAGCTTGTGGGGAGGCGGCGGCGACGATCACTTGGAAGGCGACGGCGGCGGCGACACCCTGTACGGCGACGCAGGCAACGACACGCTAATGGGCGGCGCAGGCGACGATACCTTGGTCGGCGGGAGCGGCAACGACGTCCTGATCGGCGGCGCCGGCGCCGATGCTTATTTGTTCGGTAAAGAGAGTGAAAACGACGTCATACCCTGGCAAGCGGATGCCGAAAACGACCGCGTCGTATTCGGTGCCGGCATCCAACATAGCGATGTTCGGTTAACCCGGCA
>NZ_JBSYXO010000078.1:0-3213 GCF_054172045.1 Methylomonas sp. MgM2
ACCGCCCGGCGCTACGGCTTCCAGGGACTACTCAACCTTCACTCGCTGGCGCTTCGTTTCCAAGGTTTCGCAGCGAAGGAAACATAAGTTGAACGAGCTTTTAGAATATTTAAATCATCATTCAGATGCGCTAATTGTAATATTCACCGCAGTAGTGACTATTTCGACAGTAGTCTATGCAATATTGACCGCATTACTTGTTTCAGAAACAAGGAAAATGAGAGAGGTGCAAACTGAGCCAAAAATCCATATTACAATAGAAAGCTTTGAGTTTGCTATAAACATTATCCGACTAAACATTCAAAACATTGGGCTCGGCCCTGCTCGGAATTTGCAATTTAAGCCCTCTGTAATATCAGGCGGGAAGTCAGCAGAAGATTTACTTAGTGAATTTACCGCTTCGAATTTCTTTTCTATAGGTCTTCGCCACTTTGGCCCTGGACAAAACATCTATTCGGCCTTTAGTCAAACAACTCAAAATTTTGAAGGCAAGTCGAATGCAATACTTTCATTTAAACTCAGTTATGAAAGCGCGTCTGGAAAAAAATATAAAGATGAAATAATTCTCGACATGTCTGAATTAAAAGGGCGTTATCAATTAGGAACCCCTAGCCTTTATTCAATCGCAAAAAGTCTTGAAAAAATACAGAAAGATGTGGGTCATCTTGTTAATGGCTTTAAACACCTTAAAGCTGACATATACACAAGCGAAGACAGATTGAAAGAAAGAGAAGAAAGAGAGAAATTTTATGACGAGCAAGCTCAAAAAAATAAAAACTCATAACCAGCGGGTCAACTTGACTGCCAAAAGCTTCGCTCCTATCGTCGCAAAGCTTTTGGCAGTCAAGTTATCCTTGTCGTTAGGCATTGTCTCTCAAGCTGTGGATTAAAAAATATCATGTGTTTGGAAATAACAGAAACCAAGGATTTTGCTTTAACCATAGCGGCCTTTAGCTCCATATATGTCGGAGTTTCTGGGTTAAGTGCATGGAAACGCCAGCTTAGAGGCAATACTGAGTATACTGTTGCAAAAAATGCACTTACTGCTCTTTATGAGCTTCGAGAGGCAATTGAACTTGCTCGTGATCGATTTCAATATTGCAGCCCAGACTTACCCTTGCAAGAATGGGAAAAGCTTGATGACCAGAAGAAACAATTACTTCAGATGTTTGAAAACTATAAACAACGCAGGGAAAAGATTGCAAATGCTGAGCAGAAGTTTAAAGCGTGCTTGATTGAAATGGAAGCTGTTTGGGGGCGTGAACCATTGGAAAAAATTAAACCGCTATCTGATTTAATCAAGGATTTATATTTTTCCATTAGCGAACATTATCTTTATATGTTTAAGCAAACATTCAATCGTGCAAGCTATAACGAAGATGAATTCAAAGAAATGAAAATTCACGAAAAAACTGCATTTAAGAGCTTTCGTGGGGATAGTGATGAATATATGGACAAGCTTGAAAGTGCTATTTCTAATATTGAAAACATATTGAAGCCAACTATTCAAGAATATCATGTATGAAAACCTTTGGCCTACCTCTGGCGTAAGCAAATTTAGGAAAAATCATGAAAACACTTCTTTTGGTGCTAGCAGTTTTAGCTTTTATTTCGGGGCTTGGAATTTTAGGGGTTGCAAAAAGCGCAATTCATGAAATAGAGGCGTATGTACTATATATTGTGAGTGCCGTGCTTTTTTCAGGTTCAGCTATTGTCGGAGCCATAAACCGTCTAACTAACAAGCTCGAAAAAGCATCAATGATAGTAAATGCAAAGCCGTCTCCGGAAATATTATCAACGGAAGAATCCCCAAAACCCTCTTTAGAAATATCAGAATGCGACGTACCTTTTGAAAGGGACGCGGATTCTATCAAAGTAAGCCAAAAAGTTGATTATACGGATAAGTTTGCTGAAAAATGGAAATCAGGGAAAAACTAATATGGGAAGAGAATGGGATTTTGTCTTGCATTCGCACATTATGCCTGACATGGCACTCAAGCCGAACCGCTTCCGTTACACTCCAGCGGTCGGCTTAGCTTTACGATAGGTTACTACAAGGCAGTAGGTCGGATTAGTGAAACGTAATCGGACGAATTTAAACTTCCATTCCTCAGAATGTGCTTCGCTTTCGGAGCTACGCTGGCTGGTTTTGTAATAGACCCCAAGGTTGTTTTAATGGATAGAATCTTTATATACTTTTTAATGATGATGTGCATTACTGGCTGTACTCAAAAAAGCAAGCCTGTAACGCCGACTCTATTTAGTAACGATCAACTTGAAAAGGAGCGTAAGTTAAGAAACGCTGACTTAGAAAGGGCAAGAGCGTTTGAAGTTGAAGAAAACAAGTTTCTTGCTGCTTCATATGGTATCAATTTAGTTAATGTGGATGTTTCTACAAAGGAAAGTGGTGAAATAGCCAATAATATGTTTAAAACAAAGGAAGTTGATTTTTCATGGGAGCCAAACTCGAATACTTTTGTTTTTAAATTAAAAAACAAATCTGATAAAACAGTCAAGATCGTTTGGGATAGCGTTGTATTTATAGATTCCTTTGACGAGAGTCATAAAGTTATTCATTCTGGTGTAAGGCTTGTTGATAGAAACAGCTCCCAACCACCAACGGTTATTGTGAAAGGGAGTCATGTGAATGATACATTGCAGCCAGCAGACTATATTAATTGGGTTAGCAGTTATTCATCTGTTCCAGGACGCTGGGATGAACAATCAATACTCCCCACTACAATTTATGGCGGAAATGCTGACAGAACCGCTTTTCGGGAAATAATCACAGCTCAGGTTGGTAAAAAATTAAAAGTAATGATGACGTTAGATTTTTCAGGAGTATTGAAAGAATATTTGTTTGAATTTGAAGTTAAGAAGGCTGAAGCAATGGGGCCTCGTAATAGCCCTTAGGATACGTTAAACGCAGTGAACCGCATCGTTCGCGACCGGTGCGATTCGAAAACTCACCACAACCTACGTCTGCTTTCGGTTGGATATTTACCATTGGCAGCTTTGTTTCGTATAACCGCTTTTGGCCGTTATGTAGTGAAACTTAAGGTCTGCTATGTGGCGCAAGGTGGTCGGGTGTCATCACGCACAATGATAATGCAGCAGGAAACGCATAGACCTGTTCAACCGGAGAGTGTCGGCTTCCGGCGGGAAAGATTGCTAGCCATCCCTGGCTAGCAATCGCGCCTACACCGCCACGTG
>NZ_JBSYXO010000079.1:0-3185 GCF_054172045.1 Methylomonas sp. MgM2
CAGCAGCGCTACCCGGCTTTCCCGGCCCAGGCCTTCCGCCAGCAGACGGTGGGCCAGGCGGTTGGCTTGCGCTTCCAGTTCCGCATAGCTCAGCCGGCTTTCGCCACAAATCAGCGCCAGCGCCTCCGGTTGCGCCTGGGCTTGGCGGCGGATCAGTGCGTGCACCGGAGTGTAATGGTCGTAGGTCTTTGGCCAACAATTCCAGCGCTCAAATAAGCCCGCGTCGCGCTCGGTCAGCGCGGACAACTCGCCGATTCTCGCTTGCGATTCGCTCAACAAAGCGGTCAACTGCAGCCGAAAATACGCGGCCAAATCCGCGACGGTTTCTTCATCAAAATAGCGGCGGTCGTAATCGAACACTACTTGCAAGACACTGTCGCCGCTCTGCACCGCCAGCGTTAACGGGAAATTAGTGGTTTCGCGATGGCTCTCGCCGCGCATCTTCAAACCGTCTTCCGACCGCTGCCGCAAGGCCTCCGACAAAGGGTAATTTTCGAATACCAGCAAGCTGTCGAACAGCGCTTCGCCCGGCCCGCCCCACCAGCGCTGCACGTCGGCCAGCGGCGTACTTTCGACTTCGCGCAATTCCAGATTGGCATGCTGCAGGGCTTGCAGCCAAGCCCTGACCCCATGATCGGCGCGCGGCGCTTGAATCATCGGCAAGGTATTGATGAACAAACCGACCATTTCCTCCGCGCCGGGCAGATCGCCGGGCCGGCCCGACACGGTCACGCCGAAGGCAACCGCCCCGCCGCCGCAATAACGTTGCAACAACAAGCTCCAACCGGCTTGCACCAAGGTATTGATCGTCAATTTGGCACTCTGTGCGGTTTGGCGCAAGACTGCAAAATCATCGCCGTCTATCTGCAAGGCATGCAGCGCATGCCCCTGCCCTGGATTGCGGCACGGCAGCGCGTCGGCCAGACGGGTCGGCTCTTCGAGAACCGGCAAACGTTGCCGCCAATAGCGTTCGGCTGCGGCGGGATCGCGCCCGGCCAGCCAGGCGATGTAATCTTTAAATTCCACGGTCGGCGGCAGCAAACTATCGCCGCGATAACTGCTCAGCACTTCGCCGAGCAAGCGGGCGCTGCTCCAGCCATCCAGCAGCAGATGATGGCTAAGCCAGATGAAATGGTAAACATCGCCTTGCAAGCGCAGCAACACCAATTTGAATAGCGGTGCGCGGCCGGTAGGCAAACCCTCTGCTTGCAACTCGTGCAGCAAAGCGGGCAAGGCTGCATCGGCGTCGCTACGGCCGCGCCAATCCAGCTCGATCAACGGCAGCGGCAAATGCTTGAGTACGATCTGCATCGCATGCGGCCAGTTCGCCGGCGCGTGAAACGCCGTGCGCAGCACCGCATGCCGTTGCAGCGCCGTCCGCCATGCTTCGGCGAAACGGCCGGCGTCGAGACCTTCCAGGCGCATGTCGAAACGGCTGACATAGCTAGCGGCATCATTTTCGTACAGGCTGTGAAACAGCATGCCCTGCTGCATCGGTGTCAGCGGGTAAATATCGGCAACCTCCGCCACCGGCAGTGGCAAGGCGTCCAGTTGCGCTTGCGTCAATCCGGCCAGCGGAAAGTCGCTGGGCGTGACACCTTGCGGCCCTTGCCGGCAGTGCTCGACCAGCTCGTTCAATTCGCGATTGAAGTTCTCCGCCAACGCGGCGACGGTTTCGGTGCGGTAGCGGCGGCGGTCGTAGCTCCAGTTCATCGCCAGACGGCCGTCGTAGATCTGGCCGTTGACTTCCAGCGCATAATCCAGCGGCGCGCCGGCGTCGCGTTCGTCGCCGCGCGCTTCGCCGGCCGGGCGGAACAGGCCGTCGGCGGCGAAACTGGCGTCGAACTGGCCCAGATAGTTGAAACACAGGGCCGGCCTGGGCAGGCCGTTGAGTTGCGCCCGAATTTCATCGCCGGCCAGATATTTCAACAAACCAAAACCCAAACCGCGCTCAGGCACCCTGCGTAATTGTTCCTTGACCGTTTTGATCGTGCCGGCCCAATCGTCCGCCGGCGTCAACAACACCGGATACAAGCTGGTGAACCAGCCGACGCTGCGGCTGACGTCCGGCGCGCCGGCAAAACTTTCCCGGCCGTGGCCTTCCAGATCGATGCTGACGGCGCCCAGACCGCTCCAGCGACACAACACCCGCGCCAACACCGCCAACAACAATTCGTCAATACGGGTGCGGTAGGCGGCGGGACATTCGCTGAGTAATTGCCGGGTGACGGTTTCGTTTAACTCGACGGTCAACGTCTCGGCGTCGGCAGCCGTGCCTTGCTGTCCCGACAAATCGACCGGCAAAGCCGTTGCCGCCAGTTGCGCGCGCCAGTAATCCAACTGTTCGCCGATTTGCGCGGCCCGGCCTTGCAAAGCCTCGGCCCAGGCCCGGTAAGAAGCGGTTTTGGCCGGCAGCGACGGCGTTTTGCCGGCGCCGAACTGGCGGTATAGCGTTTGCAAATCTTCCAGCACGATGCGCCAGGACACGCCGTCGACGATCAAATGGTGAATCACGATCAGTAAGCGGTAACCGCTGTCGGCGACGCGAATATAAGCGGCCCGTAACAAGGGGCCATGCAGCAAGTCCAGACTGCGCTGCACCTGCTCCGCGATTTCCGTGACTTGTTCGGCACAGATCGCATCGCGTTGCCAGAGTAATTCCCGATCCGTCACTTCGCCCTCGTAATACTGGCGCCAGCCGTTGTGCCCGTCGAAGCGCAAGCGGAAAGCGTCGTGGTGTTCGGTCAAACGGCGTAGAGCAGAGGCCAGCGCCGAGACCTGCAATGCCTGTCCGGTCGCCAGCAGCACCGACTGGTTCCAGTGTCCGCGCCGGGGAATATCGGCGGCAAAGAACTCGGCCTGAATCGGCGTCAACGGCAGCTCGCCTTCAGCCCTATCGACCATATCGTTGACTGCATCGGCCACTTGCGGCAGAACTTCGATTACTTGCGCCAGCGCCGCGACGGTCTGGTGGCGGAAGATGTCCTTGGGCGACAACTGCCAGCCGGCTTGGCGGGCACGGCTAACCACTTGCAAGGACACGATGGAGTCCCCCCCCAACTCGAAGAAATTATCCTGGATGCCGACCGTTTGCAGTCCGAGCACCTCCTGCCAAATCTGTGCAAGTCGCCGCTCGGTGTCGTTACGCGGTTCGATGCGGGTTTGGGCCATCCGCTCGGGTTCCG
>NZ_JBSYXO010000007.1:0-175241 GCF_054172045.1 Methylomonas sp. MgM2
CGGGTGCGGGGAACGCGGAATCGCCGGACCAGTCACGACGGGTAAAGGCGGTTCATCCCCGCGGGTGCGGGGAACGCTGATGAAACAAAGCCTGCACACCCGGCGCATGCGGTTCATCCCCGCGGGTGCGGGGAACGCCTCGCGATATCTAACGCCGGAAGCGTGTACACCGGTTCATCCCCGCGGGTGCGGGGAACGCGAGACACAGCAACACATGATCGCAACACATAACGGTTCATCCCCGCGGGTGCGGGGAACGCCTATTTCGTCACACAAGGAAGCCCCCTCGTGCCCGGTTCATCCCCGCGGGTGCGGGGAACGCTGCAAAATGACAGGCCATACATTTTCAATAGGCGGTTCATCCCCGCGGGTGCGGGGAACGCCATGATTCTCTACTCCTAACCGTGAAAACTACCGGTTCATCCCCGCGGGTGCGGGGAACGCGCATCGCGAAGAGCGGTCTGAATGGGTTAAGGCGGTTCATCCCCGCGGGTGCGGGGAACGCTTGAGCACGCGGATTCATGGTCTGATTTTGGGCGGTTCATCCCCGCGGGTGCGGGGAACGCGCGTGAAGTAGCCCGCGCCGAAAATCTGTGGTCGGTTCATCCCCGCGGGTGCGGGGAACGCCGAGTCATACAACCTATTTCGCTCGCCATTCGCGGTTCATCCCCGCGGGTGCGGGGAACGCTCTCAGCTGCTTGATCCCGTAGGGCTTGACGCCGGTTCATCCCCGCGGGTGCGGGGAACGCGATACGTAATCTGACATCTGTGATACAGAGGGCGGTTCATCCCCGCGGGTGCGGGGAACGCACAAGAATCGTGCCAACGTGCGTCGCCCCCACCGGTTCATCCCCGCGGGTGCGGGGAACGCGAATGCGAAAGGGCGGCGGAAATTGCCGCCGTCGGTTCATCCCCGCGGGTGCGGGGAACGCTTCGGTTGCCCGTTCGGCGGCGGTGGCGGTGGCGGTTCATCCCCGCGGGTGCGGGGAACGCGTTTGCGCCAGTTCGCCATAGGCCGCGATGGAAGGTTCATCCCCGCGGGTGCGGGGAACGCAACGCCACCAATTCCGACCTATCAGCGCTGTTCGGTTCATCCCCGCGGGTGCGGGGAACGCGCTAGACATGCGATTTAGCGCGGTCGTCATGGCGGTTCATCCCCGCGGGTGCGGGGAACGCGATCTACGCAATAATCAGGTTGATCCGCTTTACGGTTCATCCCCGCGGGTGCGGGGAACGCATGCCGCCGCCGCAACGGCGGCACGTTGTTACCGGTTCATCCCCGCGGGTGCGGGGAACGCACTAATCCTAACTCATTGTTAGTTAAACGGAAATAACCCGTCTAAATTTCCACCGAATTTCTTGTCCGTTTCCATGTTGTTAAAGAGCCTGATTTTCATCATCTTCCGGCGGGAAAAACGACACCAGTTTCAAGCCGTCCAGCTCCACCGGCAGGCGGCGGTTTTTGCCCAAGGTCATGAAATCGAAGCCGGATTCGGTGTTAGTGCTCCATACCATGACCGCATTGCCGTCCTCAACGCCGGCTTCGACTTGCGCCCAAATCATCTCTCTAACCTTGGCCGACAGGTCGCCGACGTAAACGCCGGCACGGATTTCGATCAGCCACACCGCCAGGCGTCCGCGTAGCCGCGGCGGCACGTTTTCAGTTACGATGACCAACATCGCCGATGCTTTCCGGGTTGGGTATTGCGGGCGCTATATTTTCATCGGCCGGCTCGGGGATTTCCAATTCGCCGGCGGCCAGCACGTCTTCTATGGTGGGGATGATTTTCTTGAGAATCTTGGTTTGCCGGAAGATGTCTCGACACATCAGGCGCACTTCGCGCTCCGGATTCGGGTAGTTCTTGGCGGCAATCTTGAAAGCGTGTGGGACGATGTCGTCGAATTTGAACAGGTCGGCAATGTCGTAGACAAACGACAAAGGTTTGCCGGTATGTATGAAACCGATGGCCGGCGCGTATCCCGCCGCCAATACCGCCGCCTCGCAAATGCCGTACAAACAAGCCGTGGCGGAGCTGACGCAGCGATTGGCCATATCGCTGTTGTCCCATTCGGTCGGATCGTAATTGCGCCCTTTCCACTCGACGCCGGCTTGTTTGGCCAGCAATTGGTACAACTTACGGACTCTGGCGCCTTCGATGCCGCGCAATTGCTCGACGCTACGCCGCTCCGGCGGTTTTTCGCCGAAGCGGATTTCGTACATCTTGCGTACCACTTTCAAGCGCGCGGCGTCGTCCAGCGCTAGTTTGGCCTGGTACAAGAGTCGGTCGGAACGGGCTCCGCCCGGCTGTCCTGCCGCATAGAGCCGGACACCCGCTTCGCCGACCCAGACCAGCAAAGTCCCGGCTCTGGCCGCCAGCGCGGCGGCGTGGTGGGAGACGCGGGTGCCGGGCTCCAGCATGATGCAGGCAATGGAGCCGACCGGAATGTGGGTGCGAATGCCGGTTTCGTCGATGACGACGAAGGCGCCGTCTTTAACATCAATCTGGCCTTTTTCGATAAAGACCATCGAGACGCGTTCTTTCATGGCGATGGGTTTTAGGGGTGGGAGCATGGACGAATCATCCTTAATTTAAAGATTTGTTCGACTAGAGATTGCCGATCAAGCGCTGAATTAACAATGTCTGTATATCGCAGCGCCCATCCGGAATGGTATGAGCGACAATTTGATCAGGCAACCTCAGGCGATACGATTTTGCGATCAACTGGCTGTATTGCCGAATCCGCCAGGCCAACGATTTTTTCGGTACGCTACCGCGCTCATTCAAATCTGCAAGGCTATTGACGGCTGTTTCTAGTGTATCAATAATTTTTGCCGCCACCTTGTCGCTGACTTCCAGCAAGTAGAAATCATTGAAGGCAAGCAAACCAACGGGTTCCAACCGTACCGGAATGCTCATGCCAAGTCGCGCCGCTCACGTAAGCGACTAAACGCCTCTTCGCTGGAAAACGTATTTCCTTCCGCGAGGGCTTGCTGGCTTTGCACCAACATTTTCAGCAAGGCCAGGGTTTCTTGAGTCTGCTTGGTATCTGAGTTGGGATAATCACTACTCAGAATGGCTTTCGCCTCAGCTAATTCCATCACACGGCCTTTTCCGACATCCATCAGCCCTTGGACGACGGCTTTGACGAATGCCTGATCGCTTTGAGTATTGCCTGAGCTCGTACTTCCGTTAGATAACACCATCTAAGCCGCCTCGAGAATCACATGTACGCGGCATCCCAGTGCCGTAGCAATATTGACCAGCGCATCCAACGAAAACTTGGAAACCCGCCCGCGCAGTAAATCGTTGATGCGTGGTTGAGTCACTCCGCAAGCCTTGGCTGCTTCCGCTTGTGTCCAGCCGTTGGCTTGAATGCGGTCGGCAATTTGTTGCATCAATTCTGACCGCGCCTGCAGATTGGCCGATTGTTCGGGCGTATCGGCGATGGCGTCGAATACCGAGGCAAAAGTTTGCTGTTCGTTCATTTAATTCCCCTGATCAAGTCGTTATAGCGCTTAGACGCCAGCTCGATATCCCGCTTGGCGGTCGTTTGTGTTTTTTTCTGAAAGGCATGAAGCACATAAATCGCATCGGAAAGCCTTGCCAGATAGATAATTCGATAAGTGCCGGTTTCGTCCCAAATGCGCAATTCCTCCACACCCTTTCCAATGCTAGGTATTGGCTTAAAATCGTCTGGTTGCCGACCGCGCTGAACTTTGTCAAGTTGGAAACCAGCATCCTGTCGAACGTCTTCGGGAAAATCGCGCAAGCAATTGAGCGAATCGCCCAAAAAAGCAATCGGTTTCAGCGACATTTTATATCCGTTTTGATATAGAACAAATCAAAAATCTCATTTTATGCTCGCTTGACCATCAACAACCCACAACCAAACGCCTTGGCCCGACCAAGACCGTTGAACAGGGTTTGACGGAATTTTTCCGGGTCGGTGATTTGCAGTTCGCCGCAGAAATCGACGGAGCTGAAACAGGATTTTTGGCCTTTTTTAATCGGCTTTTGCAACATCGTCTCCAGACAACTCGACAGCCAAACAACCGGCAATCGCCTCGGCCAGATTTGCATTCAATTCCTCCAGCGTTTCCCCTTGAGTGACGCAACCGGGAATTTCCGGCACTTCGGCCCAATAGCCGGACTCTTCGGCGGAGTGGATGATAGGTTTGAATTGCATGGTTTTTCCTCACACTCTGGCAACCGATAACAGGCCGCAACCGAAGGCTTTAGCCGGACCGATACCGTGAGCGACTTGAGCTTCGAATTCGGCCGCGTCAGTCACAGTCATTACGCCGTCGAACAACACCGTTTGTATTTTGCCGCTACGCCCTTCTTTTGGTTTTCGAAAATACGTCACCGGTTCAGGCTGAACGATCAAGGTTTCCAACTGGGCAAAATCCAGAAACTTACGCTCTAACCAAGCTTGCTGCTGTTCTTCATGTAGTAACGGCACTCGCACGGTTTTGGTAAAGGTCTTGCTCTTTTTCTCAACACAGCCTTTACTGCTGTCCTTGATGGTTTTAATCGGATTGGCTCGTAGCCGAAATCGTAAACGCTGACCGTTCGAAATGTTCAACGCGAATTCGCGTTGCGCCAATAGCAACGGACTTTGCTCGCCGCCTTCCGGCTCGATTGCCGATTGCAACAACACGTTGGCGCCCACGCCGGCTTGGATCTGTTCGACTCGAAATAAGAACTCTCTTTCCTCATCGTCATGACCCGGAAACAGCCGCCATAAGGCTTGATGGAACTCATAAGGCTTTTTTGCTAGCCGCCACGAAATATGCACCTTACTCAGAAACATGTTGGTCTCCTTGGCCGTTTGTCATGTAAAGCGTCCGGCTGGCGAATTGCCGCGGCTGGTGGATGATCGGCACATCGCGTTTTTTTATCGGTACGGCTTTGTCGCTGAATTCCTCGCTATAAACCGTTCCGCCAATTTCGCCACTTAAGGCTAATGCGGACAGTACCGAATCGGCCGACACGCGGGCATCGAATAACGGCCGCGCCAACGGACAACTACGCCGTCCCAATACCGGCGTGTAAACCGGCCGTTTCAAAGCCTGCTCGATAGCCTCCAAACTAACAACCGGGTTGTCGGCTACCCAAATCGCCACGGTATAACAGGCGTCTTGCCAATACTCCCGCCAAGTTTGAATGGTGTCGTGGCTTTTAAGACCTCGATAATCCTCGCGAGCGTTTTTGACGGTGTGATAATCGGTCATTTTTTGACCTTGCTGACCGACGCGAACCGCGAACGACACGCTGGACGCCAAAGCCTGCAAGCCTTCGCGGTCGAGTCGATCAATGCCTAAACACGCACCCAACAGGCCAAGCAAGGCACTTCGGCCGGGAAATAGTTCGGAAGGCCGCAAACCCTCGAAACTTTCCCTTCCCCAGGCTTGCATCGGCCCTTGTAGTTTTAAAATCAAATAATCGCGCATGGCCTTTATCCTTGGCCGTTGGCTCTAACCCAGTTTTCCAATTCGGGCAGCGACGGTTTGGCAGTGATGTCGTTCGGCGCGCTTATTTCATCCAACGTAAACTCGGCGCAACGCTCCAGCAAACCGTAGCCGCGATGGATTTTATCCCAATGATTATTCAAAGCCGCCATCGACGGTTCCCGGAAACCGCCGGTTTTGTAGTCGGCCTGCACCGGTTTTTCGAAGGCGTTCGCCAACGAAATCGGCTGATGCGAGAAGCTCACCAGGGCTAAATCCGCCAAATTATGCGCGGCAAAACTTTGTTGCTTGGCGCTCGGCACCTCGGTTGCCAGCATATGCAAGACATGAGCGGCGATGTCCAAAGCCTTGGCCCGGCCTTCGGCCGATTCCTCAGCCTTGATGTCTGCCAGTAAACCCAGATTGACTTGCAACTGTTTCAGATTAAGGCTGGCGTAGCGGTAAAACACGCCGGACGAAAACTCTTGGGTATCTAAATGGCCGGAACCCAGTTCCTGCAAATCGTCGACGGCAGTAAACCAATCGATGTCGGCATCGACTGCGTGAGTGGTGATGGCGTGGGCAACGGCCAACGCGCCGTCGATCTTGCCGACCTCGCTCATCAATCCGGAAGTTGCCATCCGGCCCGATAAGGCAATGTCCAAACCTTTAGCCAATACTTGCCGGAACGCTTGGCTGTCTTTTTCGATTTGTTTTTGCAATTTCTTGGCATCGACACCTTCAGCTTGTAGGGTTTTAATTTGCTCGCAGAAATAAGCGATTTCCTCCAACACCCACGGCGCCACGGCATCGTTTTTGGCATCCTCGGCACTAGCATCCTTGCCGGAAATGTAATCGATGGCTTGTTTAATCAATGTCTCGTCGTAACGTTCCGACAACGCGGCAAGTGCTTGTTGCTGGTAATCGGCCAGATGTTTGGTGCGAACACTCGGTTCGCCCAAATGCTCACGGTAATAATCGCTATGGCGCATGGTCCGCTTCAGGCTTTGGCTGGAAACACGCACCCGGCGTTTGCCGCCGAAAATCGCCGACTTTTGCATGTTCATGTCGTCTCGGTTCAAGCAAGACGGACTGTGAGAAATTAAGACGTGGAAGTTGATAAAGTTTTCGTTCATGTTGGTTTCCTTTGGGGGGTTAGGCCGATTTATTCAGTTGGTTCTGGTTCCCAAGCTCCGGCTTGGGAACGGGGTCTTGAAAGCTCTAGCTTTCATGCTCGCTCGGGAAGCGATAGCTTCCAAGACCAAGCTCCCAAGCTGGAGCTTGGGAGCCAGCAAATGTTTTCGTTCACGGAAAGCCTCCACGTTAAGCGGATTCTTTGGTTCTAGCGTTTTGGTAGAAGAAAAAGTCTTCCAGCAATTGGCGTTTGGCGCGGTCGTTCCAGTAATACACAGTCCTGGCAAGCGATAACCAATCCAGCTTGGGTTCGGTTTGCTTCAACAAACGCCGAAGCTGAATCAAGTCGTTCGGCTCTTGAGAGCGAATTACCATGAACAAACGTTTTTCGTTGACGTCGGCTTTCGCCAAGGCTCGTCCCAACGAATCGCCGCCCTCTTGGTGCGTAATGAGCGGCAAGCAATAAACCAGGCGCTGCATGCCCTTGCCGGCGTTAGCCTCGTGCAACAAACGGTAAAAGGCCGGTATCTCCAGCAAATCTTCCGGCTGTGCCACTCGCTTCAATTCCGCCTGAGGACCCGGTTTCAGTTTCAGGTATCGTTCGTACAAGCCGTTGAAATCCGGCTCGTGTTTTTGTCCTTCTTTCATGCTTTAGCTCCTTCTGGTTCCAAGTCTTGAAGTGATTTGTGTAAAGATCGCCTGGCCAAGGCCAGCGCTTTCAGCATTTTGGGTTCCTGACGATAAGGGTCGGTGGCTTGTTCGAACAGTTCGATGACAACCGCCTTAAGTTTTCGCTTTAGGGCTTGCAGCGTGGAAACAGGCTCCGCGAAATTCACACCGGCAAACGTTTGCTGCAATAGATTTTCGGTTTGTTGGTAATAGTTCGCTTCAACCGGATCACACAGATTAACGCCGGAACCGTGCACCTTATCTTTCACTCCAACTGCGAACAGATAAAGCGATTTACGTAACGCGGACTTATAGGCTAGACCGCCCTCGATGATTTGATGAATCACCAAACCGTGTTCAGCCCAGCCTTGCGCCAAACTAAAAAGTTCGTGCCGGCGTTCCAACACGGTCGCTTGATTGTTGCGGTAACCGCCGACGATCAATTGAATTTTTTCGGCGGCCATGAATGTTCTGGCTTGCTGTAATACAGGCGCCGGCTGTTGACCCTCTCTATCAACGACCAAGCGGCTCAAATGCGTCCAGGTTGGCGCCGTCGTTGTGAACGATGGAAACTTCTCTTCCTTTTCGCCTTTTTTAACCATAAACGTGCGCGAAGAAAGCGGATGCGGCCAAACACCTTCCACGGTGTAATTGAATTTGGCTTTTTTAAATCCGCTATAAACCGCTTCCTCGCATCCGCAACAACTGCAGTTCCCGGTTTTCTCCGCCGGCAGCAACTCGAAATGCGCCGGTTGCCACAGTAATCCGCGAACCAGACCGATGGCCGACGCCGGGATTTCTTCTCCCGCGTTAACGATATCCAGGTAATTGGGTCGTTGATTATTTGTCTCTCGATACCACGGCATAACCGATTCGGCGGTTTCTTCGGTCAAGACGTTAAGCCAAAGCGTCTGCCGCAAATCCTTGCCTTTGATCAAAACAGTAATCGGCGTACTGCCCCGCAAGCTACCTTTAAACCCGCCGCCCATGCTCGGCGCATTATTAGCGACATTGAACAGCGCAATCGCCACGCAGCCTCCGCACAAAGCTTCGCCCAAGCCGGGCGGATTGACGAAAGTTTTATTGGTGCCATCGGCGACGCCGGCCAGCAGTTTATCCATTGCTGTCGGCTCTTTGGCATTGACACCGCGAATCTGCATAAATGGTGTCTGCGGGTGATTCAAGTCGAACCAGTCCAATTTATCCTTGCATGCCTCGGCGTAGATTTCCAGCGTCAATGGCTGCTGAACAAAGCGCCCTAACGCTTTCTTATCCTTGGGCGTAAACAACGTCTGCGTGATCGCGCAAAGTAACTGCAAACACGCCAACTCCATGTCGTCGCGCGGCAAGCAGAGTTCGCCGTCGGCTTCGCCGCATAGCAATTGTTGCAAACCGATTTTTCGGTAATAACCGCGCTCTTGGATAGGAATCCAATTCGACGTTAGTAAATTAAACTCCATTGCCGTCCTCCATCTATTTTTTCAGTGCAACCAGCAAAGCCAATACCGCCACAGCCATTGCCGTTGAATTATTTAAGCTTTCGATCAACTTTAATAAAATTTCACCCGACATAAGACCTCCGAACTTTGAAAGCTCGGCATCATACGCCAATAATTTATTTTTACAAGCTATTAAGTATTAAGTAATATCATGGTGAAAGAAATCAAAATTAATGTTAAACTCTCTCACATTCCCCGCGCCCGCGGGGATGAACCGCTATTCAGTATCAAGTTGACAACTGAGGCAATTTTTCCCCGAACCCTCGGGGCTGGCGGGGGAAAAATCCCCCGCTCTCTTACTGATCACATCCAATCGCTCGAAACCAGTATTACTTTGGTAAAAATATCGTTTGTTGCCATACTCAAGTAAAAACATATTCTCGCTATCTTTTTTGAGTACCAAACGCACCAAACCATCGGGCTCAATCCTCGGAAAACCAGCAGAGTTAGCCCAACCGCGCGGCACGCCGACAGTATTTAAGCTCAAAGTTTCCGCCTTACTGCTCTCGTCAAGTTCTTTCAAAGGATCGCCATTCAACAGACATTCCCTTCCTTGGCCATCCAAATACATGGGCAGAACATTCAAACTCATTTCGCCGTCGCGAGTGAGCGCCGCGACATTGGCATCGTTATCATCCAACCCCGGATTTTTGCGCAATGTGCTCAACGCGTTATATCGGCTGGCTTGGCTTTCTTTATCGAACTGTTCGTAGCTGTTGCGCACCGATTCCGGTTCGCTCTTCCATGCGTCTTCGTCGTAAACTTTTTCAATCCAGTCTCGATAAACATCCGGAAAGGTCAGTTTAGAACCGCCGTGCAATCCAGCTTCTTCGAGCAATTGCTGCGTTCGCCACAACACCCGGCTATTACCGTAAATCACGGCATGCAAGTCGTAATCGATGGTTTCCGGCAACAAGACGGTACAAACCGGTTTTGAGAATCCGGCTGGACGGCCGCTGTTATTTTTTGCGTGACGGTGCAATCGCCCTATGCGCTGAAAAAGCAAATCCACCGGGCAAAGCTGAGTAATCAGCCAATCGAAATCCAAATCCAACGATTGCTCGACGACTTGGGTGGCGATCAGCAAATGGCCTTTTTTGCGCCGTTCGGACGATTCCGGCCCGAACCATCCGAGAACGGTTTGTTCTATTTTCCGGCGGTCGGCGAAGATGAAGCGGGAATGGAATAACAGCAATTGATCTTCTTCGAGCGCGGGCGACGCTTGCATGCGCGACTGCAAATCCCGGTATAACTGTTGGGCGACGGCAACCAGATTACAGACCACGCAAACTTGCGCGCCTTGCTCCACCGCTTTTAGCAAACGTTGCAGCAAGGCTTCGTCCGGTAACAAATCCGAGAATTTCAAGAGTTCGACGCTGATCGTCGTCGGTACAGGCTGCTGCTCGGGAAAATCCGACAAATCGAAAAATCGAGCTTGTCCGGCGTGGCAATGGCTAACCAAAGGGTAGTTTTTGTTGACATCCGGCAGAGCGCAATTCCAGGCATTCGCCAATTGGCGTTTTTGCTCGAACGGCAATGTCGCCGATAGCAAAATCGCACTACCGCCCGCCAGGCGTTGCTGCTCCAACACCGCTTCCAGCAAGCCGTACATGTAACTGTCGTAGGCGTGGACCTCGTCGACGATCAACACGCTACGGCCGATACCGAAGCCGCGCACGAATTTATGCTTAACCGGCAACACCGACACCAAAACCTGATCGACGGTACAAACACCGATTTGGCCGAGAAATACCCGTTTACGGCTTTGCGCCAGCCAATTGCCGCATTGCACCCAGGCCTCCTCATGTTCTTGCACGGTTTGCGGCCGGCAGGCTTGTTTCAAATCGATGAAATTCTGTTCGTACTTGGCTCGACCATGCGCCAACACCAAGTTGGTTTGATCGGCAAACAATAACGGCGCGGCCTTTTCCAAACGGCTCAGCATCGCATTGGCGGTCGCTTGAGTAGGCAAGGCAAACACGATGCTATCGGCCAGGCCCAACGCCATGAGTTGCCAGACATAGGCGAGCGCGGTTTCTGTTTTGCCGGAACCGGTTGACGCTTCGATAATAGTCAAACCGGAAGTTTGCGGTAATTGATCGACCAGACATTGCAGTTGGCGAGGCTTGTTACCCGGGTCGAGCAACGCTGCAACGGATCGATAGGCTTTGATTTGACCAAGCACACCGGAACCAGTTAGCGCTTTTTCCGCAATCTTTAACCGCTCGGCATACCAGCGTTTTAACGCTTCTAAGTCGTCGCAAGGTCTATCGTCATATTCGAAACGCTCCGACGAACCCAGCCAGTCGCATATCGAACAGAATCCGGCCAACATGGTTGCCGGCGATTGCTTGTTTTTGCTGGTTTTCAGTTCGGGCGGATTGTGGCCGAGCGTTAAACCGGCAGGCGTTAAAAACATCCGCTCCAAAATGTTCAGCCATTGCAAACGGCTTTGTTTAAGCAGTTCCAATAATTGCGCCGACTCTAGCAGTCCGTATTTCAGATTATCCTTATCGCTTCCGTCGGGCATGATGCCATGATGGCCCGTTACCGGTGCCAACCAGCTAAACCAAGCCTCCCATTCGTCGTTATCGTCGAAACAAAAATCGCCGTCGCCAACCGAAAAACGCTCGTTTAAATCCCGGTAAAACCAATACAAACCGGCAGGCCCGTGGTTATATTCCTTAATCTCAAGACCGTTCAATGGTACCGGAATTGCTGACAACTGAGGATTAACGGCTTTCCAAGCTTCGCCGGCTTTACGCTGAAAACGCAGATCGAATTTACCGTAATCGTGTAATGCGATAAAGAACAATAGCCAAGCGCAAGTTTGTTCTTCGGTTAAACCAGTCATTCCAGTAAAACTGCGGCGAAGATTTTGGCTGTTATTCAGCCAACCTTCCCCCACCGCCGCCACATCCAAACAATGGTACGGTAACAAATGGTAAGCGGGCCCCGCCTCGCCTTCCGGTTTGGCTTTGCCCCAATATTTGTAATACAACGCTGTTTCCGACATTTCCGCCTCTCTTCGCTGCAAGCATCCATCATCAGTCGACCCAGAACAAACCGAATGGTAGGAGCGACGCCTCGAACCGACCGGGGCCGTTAAATTCGCGACGAGGCGTCGATCCCACCGGAATGGTATTTTGCTGGCCGTTGGGTTAATCAAATATTCCTCCGGTTCGGATTGGGTGTAGACTTTAACTCATAAGTTTATTTACATGCAAAGTTTTTTTTCATATGTCTGATAATGCAGTTCGCCCCTCTCTAAAATGGGAAGTACGCCAGCGCCTGACGCTGTTGGAGTCCACCGTGTTTTGGACCGGCGAACTGGTCACCAACTTTTTGACCGAGGCTTTTAACGTCAGCCGGGTGCAGGCCACCAAGGATATCGCGTTGTACCTGTCGCTACGGCCGGATAATCTGCGCTACGACCGCTCGCTGAAGCGTTACCAGATCACCGATAACTTTCGGCCGCTTCTAATCACCGGCAGTCCGCAAGAATGTTTGCAGGTGTTGCAAGCCACTCGGAACGCCACATCGCCGGTCGTGACGCTGATCAACAATCTGCCGTCGGTGGAAATTGTTGCCCCGGTTACCCGGCTGATAGACATCGACGTATTGAGAACCGTATTGCAGGCGGCCCGCTTTGGCTGGACATTGGAAATCGATTATCAATCAATGACGCGGCCGGAACCGGCTAAGCGGGTCGTGCAACCGCAAACGCTGGTATACGATGGGCTGCGCTGGCATATGCGGGCTTACAGCCGGACGCACGGCGAGTTCCGCGACTTCGTGTTAGCTCGAATTCATAGGACTGCTTTGCAGAGCAAAGCCGAGTCCCCACCGCCGGCAGATACGTTGTGGAATACGATGTTGACGGTGGAAGTCGGCCCACACCCCGGCTTGAGCGACAATCAAAAACGCTTGGTGGAACGCGATTACGGCATGATCGACGGCCGCCTTGGTTGTTCAGTTCGTGCGGCACTGCTGCCTTACTGGCTGCTGGCGATGCGCATAGGCAAAGACGATTTACAGCGTGAGGCGTTGATTCAGCAAATCGTGCTACTGAATCGCCAACAGTTACAGGTTTATTGCGAGTTTCACTGATCGTGAAACGATAGCACTAAGCCATCGAATTTAAGCAACATTTAAGGGACTGCTATAATGCTACTGATTCCGTTTAGGCGTTGGCCATCGGATTCTTAGCTGTCCAATTGGTGTTTAATTGAGAGATGATGGATGCTGGAAAATCATAATGACGAACAAGAAAATGTTGAGCTGTCTCGACGTGGTTTCTTTAGCCGGTTCGCGCTGGGCGCCGTATTATCGATAGCCGTACCGAGCATAGCCCACGCTTCAAAAAGTGCTACAGAAAAAAGTAGGCAAATAAAATCGGCTAGAGCTGCGGTGCGTCTACCTAAGTACAAATCGAAAGCGGTTAACTCCTCAAAACGCGAGAGTGTCGCGACGGTCAAAAAGGCAAGGTCGGCAAAAACCGCCGGACACTTGCATGTTGCCCATTCCAATAGCACCGCTAATGCCCGGGTACGCGATATATACAATGGTAAAAAGCAAGGAACTAACGCGGTCATTCAGCATGTGGGCCAGTCCCAAGGCCATATGGAAAGAACCCATTCAAGCGTCGGGCCTTTTTCAAGAGAAATAATTACCGACAGCGCCGACTCGTTACATATAGCGGACCGGGGACGTTTGGCGACTCACCGATCTTTGGCTTTTCAGAATCCGCACACCGGTGAAAAACTCGGTTTGACCTATTTTGAAAAGGGTCGTTATCTCAGCGACGCTTTAGATGAAATTAGCTATTTGCTACGTGATTACCGTACGGGTGATATTCATCCGATCGATCCCGAATTATTGGATCAGCTCCACGACTTGAAACAAATGATGGGATTGGCTCAACCATTTGGCGTCATCTGCGGTTATCGTTCACCTTTAACCAATGCCAAACTTCATGCGGAACATAGAGGTGTCGCGAACAACAGTTTTCACATGTACGGAAGGGCCGTGGATATTCGGATTGAACGCTTCGATTTACGTCGTATTCACAACGCAGCTATTGCTATGCACCGTGGAGGCGTAGGCTATTATCCCGAATCCAACTTTATTCATTTAGATACCGGCACCTTTAGGACTTGGTCCCTTTAACTTGATTGCCCCAAAGCCCATTGTTTTAAACCGCCATTGATGAGTTTATTGGGTCACTGAGTCGCCATTGGCCAATAATTGTTTACCGGAATCGACAGCCACCGTAGTCATCGTTTCATTATTTTTAAGAATGGTCCTCATTTGTTCGTCCAAGCCGTATATATCGGGGTAAAACCGTAGTCGGTTTTCAGGATCGACAAATGTGGTTCCATAATAAAACAATACCGGTATTGCCCGCTTTAACGTCACATGCCGGGTTTTAGACGCGGACATCGCTTGAGTGATCGTTTCTTTATCCCATTCTTTTTGATCACCCAATACAAATTCGGCCAATCGTTCCGGTTCTGAAACTCGAACACAACCGTGGCTTAAATCCCGACGTTGACGGCTAAATGCTGCCTTGCCCGGGGTATCGTGCATATAAACGTCCGCCGTATTTGGGAAGACGA
This sequence comes from Methylomonas sp. MgM2, assembly GCF_054172045.1. NCBI lineage: Bacteria > Pseudomonadati > Pseudomonadota > Gammaproteobacteria > Methylococcales > Methylococcaceae > Methylomonas > Methylomonas sp. MgM2. The sequence goes on from NZ_JBSYXO010000007.1 coordinate 14,373, forward strand.
ATTTGACACGCCCGAGAGGGTTTTTTTTGCCTGGGCGCTGCCTCGCGCGAATGTAAGTCACGCCGCCTTTTTCTTCACTTAGTTTATGCCGGACCAGTTCGATATCATGACTGGCCAAGTAACCTTTATTGTTTCTCGTCTTCGGCAAGATCTCCTTTTGAAAGATGCTTTTCGGAATGTTCCAATACGGCATGAACTCAAGGTATTTCATCTCTTCCCACAAAAGCGGAGTCTGATTTTCGGGCGCCTTACCAACGATGACCTTCATATTCAATGGATTGGGATCGTCGACCGAACTGAACGCCCACAATTCAAATGCCGGTATATTGACCAAAATCATCGGGCCGTCGATGTCGTCGGGAATCCAGCGGGCACGCTCCATGGCTAATTCGATCCGGGCGATTCTTTCCACGGGGGATTGGTTAAATAATTTAGTTGTAGCCGGCCCGACCACGCCGTCAGCCTTCAAGCCGGATTGGGTCTGCAATTTTTTCACAGCGGATACCAACTCGCTATCGTAGACAGGATCATCAATATCGCCCGTATCCGCCGAAATTCCCATGGCTTTAAGATATTGGCGTAATAGGACGATTTGCGGATGTCGATCTCCAGGACGCAACACGCTTCCTGGCTTGAACGCGTCTGTCTCCGTTAGATGGGCCAACTGCTGCAAATTATTCAAAATTATTTTAAGCCTTTGATACTGTTTGTTTTTCGGCTCATAGACGCGTACCATTTCAGTTAATGTTTGAGAATCAATGTGTTGTTTTAATAAATCGCCGATATCTAATGGCGGTTTAGCGGCGAGATGAGCCGAGCTCTGAACATCGCGCGGATTCATTTGACCCTCGCGCAAATCGTTCAGGTAACGTACGAAAGAAATCGTTAAAGCAACGTCATAACTATACAAAAAGTTGCCATCCGTATTAGGACTGGTAATCCAGTCTCGAATCCGATCGGCTTCATACAGAGTTGAATTCAAGCCATTAGCCGCGGCATCGCTCAAGATACCGATCAAGTCGTGCAAATTTTTTTCGGAACGATTAGGGGTAAGCCAAACGGGCTGGTAATTGGAATTTTGATATATTTGCTTAAGTGACTCGCTAACCCGACTAAAATCGGGGTACCGCAACAACGGATGCCGTTTACTTAACAGCACGGCACCGATTGGATTGTCCGCAGGAATGCCAAGCTCCGGAGTCGAAAGAATCATGTTGGTTGACGAATCCGGCTCAATGCTCAAGATCGAGTCGTCAGCACTCCAAACGCAGTCGGTTGGTATAGATGCGATGCCGATCACTAACGGCAGCCAAGCGTAGCCATGATTTGCAAGTTTCCGGGAGCGCGGTTTTATTTTCATAACTTATGGGAACAAAGAAAATCCTAATCTGGTTATCGGACGCGTGGCAATAGTCAGCCGTCTTCCATTCATATCGGCATCATAATCGTAGGACTTAACCCTGTCTTCATGATTCAAATAAATATTAGTCTGAAATAAAGCTTATGTTGCTGCACAATTTGAATTCGACAAGCCGGATAATCAAACCGGCAGACAGGTAATGGTTAATCGCGAGCGCCAACCACACGAGCATTCCTTCCCGCACTCGCTACCGCAGCAGAACGAAGCGCGAGCCTCCCCCATAATGAAGCTGCCGTGGCAAATAAAAACCGCAAATTGCCAATCACTGTTCATTTGGGCGAAAATAGGGGGTTGCGCAAGGCCTGATCTTGCCTTCGAGTATTTAATAAACCGAATGATGCGTGCGTAAGGCCTGATATTTTGAGTGGCCTTTGCGTTGATCACACGAAACACACAGGCAAAAATCATGTCGTTAAATTCAAGACGAATCCAACTGATGGATACCACGCTAAGGGACGGCGAACAGACTCAGGGCGTGGCTTTTACCCCGATGGAGAAAGTCAGCATCGCCAAGGCTTTGCTGCAGAATCTGCGGGTGGATCGTATCGAAGTCGCGTCGGCCCGGGTTTCGGAAGGCGAAAAGGAAGCCGTCGGCAATATCAATCAATGGGCCCGGCAAGAAGGCATGGGCGACCGGGTCGAGGTGCTGGGTTTCGTCGACCACACCCGCAGCGTTGATTGGATCAAATCCACCGGGGGACAAGTCATTAACTTACTGGCCAAGGGCAGCGAGAAACATTGCCGCGAACAACTCGGCAAGACCGTGGAACAGCACTGCGCCGACGTGTTGCAGACCATCGCCTACGCGCACGGACAAGGCCTGAAGATCAATATTTATCTGGAAGACTGGTCCAACGGCTACAAGGATAGCCGCGATTATGTCTACGGATTCATGGATAAATTGAAAGACGCACCCATCGAGCATTTCATGCTGCCGGATACTTTGGGCGTGATGTCGCCCGACGAAGTGTTCGCCAGTTTCAGCGACATGTGCGGCCGCTACCCTACCCTGCAATTCGATTTTCACCCGCACAACGATTACGGTTTGGCCACCGCCAACGTGATGGCCGCGGTGCGGGCCGGCGTCAGCGCGGTGCACTGCACCATCAATTGCCTGGGGGAGCGCGCCGGCAATGCGTCGCTGGCCGAAGTGGCCGTGGTGCTGCGCGACAAAATGCAGGTCGAACTGGCGATCGACGAGAGTCATCTGGTGCGCATCAGCAACATGGTGGAGAACTTCTCCGGTAAGCGCATCGCCGACAATGCGCCCATCGTCGGCGCCGACGTATTCACGCAAACCGCCGGCATTCATGCCGACGGCGACCAGAAAGCCGGTTTATATAAAACCAAACTCGGCCCGGAACGTTTTTCCCGCACCCGCAGTTATGCGCTGGGCAAGATGAGCGGCAAAGCCTCGCTGAAAAAAAACCTGGAACGCCTGGAAGTCGAGCTGTCGGAAGAAGACCAAAAAAAGGTGCTGGCCCGCATTGTGGCGCTGGGCGATTCCAAACAAACCATCACCACCGACGATTTGCCCTTCATCATCGCCGACGTGCTGGAAAGCAAGGATTACCAGCACATCAAACTGCTGAACTGCTCGTTGAACAGCGGCCTGGATTTGCAATCGACCGTGAGCCTGCGCGTCGAAATCAAAGGCCAGAACCACCAGGCGACCGGCACCGGCAACGGCGGTTTCGATGCCTTTATCGATGCGATCAGCAAGGTTTTGAAAAAATACGATTACGCGCTGCCGGAACTGGCCGACTACGAAATTCGCATTCCGAAAGGCGGCCATGCCAGCGCGCTGACGGAAAGCGTGATTACCTGGGACTGCGGCAACGAGCTGCGCAAAACTCGCGGCGTCCATGTCAACCAGGTGTTCGCCGGCATTTTCGCGACGATTAAGTTGATCAACATTCAACTGCATGAGATGGCGAACCATTCCAAGTAAATAGCTTGGGTTTACCCTTTGGCCATAAAAGCGTAGCGTAACCCGACATTGAAGGTCGTCGGGTTACGGCTTACGCCTAACCCAACCTACCTTTTTCTTTCATACAACCACATCCAACAACATGAAACACTATAAAATCGCAATCTTGGCCGGCGACGGCATCGGCCCTGAAATCACCGCGGAAGCGATCAAGGTTCTGAAAGTCATCGAAGAGCGCAACGACGTCGAATTCGAGCTGATGCCGGCCCTGTTCGGCGCTTGCGCCTATTTCGAAACCGGCGACGCCTTCCCGCAATCGACCATAGCCATCTGCGACCAGGCCGATGCGATTCTGAAAGGCACCATCGGTTTGAGCCATGAGGAATCCAAGAAGATTCCGGTCGACAAACAGCCGGAACGCGGCGCGCTGCTGCCGCTACGCCGCCGCTATAACACTTATGCCAACTTCCGCCCGGTGTATCTGCCGAAGTCACTGGCGCATTTTTCGCCGCTGAAACCGGAAATCATCGGCGACGGCATCGACCTGATCATGGTGCGCGAACTGGTCGGCGGCCTGTATTTCGGCCACAAGGAAATGGGCGTCAACGACAAGGGCCTGCGTTACGTGCGCGAAACCTTGGAATACGACGAGGAGCAAATCCGCCGCATCATGCACGAGGCCTTCAAGCTGGCGCAAAAACGCCGGAAACTGCTGCACAACATTCATAAAAGCAACGTGCTGAAATCCAGCGTGTTGTGGAACGAAGTCATGGAAGAAGTCGCTAGGGAATATCCCGACGTCGAGGTCGTCAATTACTTGGTCGACGCCGCGGCAACCGCGTTGTGCCTAAAACCGACCCAGTTCGACGTGATGGTGATGGAAAATATGTTCGGCGACATCTTGAGCGACCAAGGCGGCGGCATCTTGGGCTCTTTGGGCTTGATGCCATCGGCATGCATAGGCCCGGAAAAAGCCTATTACGAACCGTCGCACGGTTCGGCGCCGGACATCGCCGGCAAGAATATCGCCAACCCCTATTCGATGATAGGCTCGGTGGCGATGATGCTGGAAAACAGCTTCGACATGCAGCAGGAAGCCAAGAACGTCTGGACGGCGATGCAAGGCGTGTTTGGCGACGGCTATTCAACCGCCGATCTTTCCAAACCGGGTAGCGGCGTCACGATGATCAACACCCAGGAATTCGGCGACAAAGTCGTTGAAAAACTAGATCGGATGCCAAAAGTCTAAAGACAATCGCTTTAGCTATGGCTTAACGGCCGCTCAATGTTTGCCGTTCCGGGGGTTGCCCACAGGCACGATTGGCTGTGCTCCGCTCAGTCTGCATTAGGCTTTTGCGGCAAGCCTTCGGGAAAGGGAATGCCTGGTTGAAGTTTTTTTAGGCGCGCCCAAAAGTCTACGAGAGTATCAGGGAATATCTATCCGTCTTTTTTCCAATTCAGGACATCGCGTAAAATCGACCAGCGCGGTTTCGCCGGAACCGCATCTTTACCCAACACCCAATAATCGTACAAAGCGTCTATGGTCCCGTCATTTTTTTTCAGCTCCACCCAGGAACTGATTAGGTTGGCGAATTCCGGATATTTGTAGGAAACGGCATAAGCCAAAGGCATCCTTAATAGCTTCGGTCGAGGCAGGGCAACGCAAAAGTCGGGGTAGAGCAGACTCCAAGCCGACCCGCGCTCGGCCGAGCTCAGAATGGCATCGAACCTGTCCTGCCTATCGGTAAAAAATTCATCAATCGACTTGATTGGCACGAATTCGGCCTGCGGAAAATATTGTTGCGCCGTAGTAACATAATCGGGATTTCCGTCAGTGAAATCCGCTATTCTGACGGTTTGAAGCTTGGCTCTCGCTTCGGCGCTCGCGACGTTATCGCGAAAGTGATCCTTGACCACAAATGCAACGGTTTCGCTTAGATACGAACGCGAAAAGTTCATACGTTCGACCCGACGGATGGTTTCGACCAATCCCGACATGACGATATCGCAATAGTCAGAGTCCAGTCCTTCCGCCAATTCATCGCGTTTTAGCGGCATAAACCGCAGATTTACCCCAAGCTCTTTGGCAAAAAGATGCGCCATTTCCACATCTAAACCGACTAATTCGTCCCGCTTGTTAAAAAAGGCATACGGTAAATTATCATTCAGATAACAGACTCGAAGGTAATTTCGCTTTCGAATCGCGGCAAGCTTCGGTAAACCGGGATCGTCTTGAGGCAAATGTTCCGGCGCGGTTTTATACACCATGGCGTCAACGGATTTGTGCATCAGATGCATCCCTTCAAGCACATGATTTTTTGTATAGGTATTCGTTAATCCGTACTTAAAGTAGCTTGCCGCTCCGCCTATCGTAATGACGGTCAACACTAGCGTGATCAGAATGAATCTGAAAATTTCGAACGGCTTAAAGCGCAAATGACCGGTTACGGCGCAAGTCACCAAAATACCGAGCACCAGTGTATGCATGGCGGCAATCAGGGTACCGAAGCGGGAGTTTACGATACTTGAAACCAGGAAGAGCTGAAACATATCAGCCGGAATATGAAACAAATCGAGCAAAAAAGGCACGGCTACCGTCAGACTGCCGAAGAAACTGGCCAGACCGGAAACCATTAGCAAGGGGTAATCCGATACGGCCAATGCGTGTCCGCTAAACCAAGCGGCAAACAGTACGAAACTCATCGACAAAAGTTTGCCGGTTTGGGGAAAGTTGAACGAGGTCGGGATGGCGGCATCCACTACCGCGTCGGAATGATCGGTTCCCAAATGATAGCGATTGATTAATGCTTTGGCGTTTTCTACCAGTAAAGGCAATACCACTAATAAAGTGGCGGTCATAAACGCGGTCACCAGTGCGTCTTTGCTGATTCCGATGATGTCGCGATATTTGATCGTGGTCAGTGCCGCTACCAGCCCCGGCAAAATCCAGAAAGTGAAAAGCAATGTGGCCAAGATAAACAAAATCATAAAGACCTGTAGCCTTTCCAGTTCGTCTATATGCATGGTTCCTGCGGCACTGGCCGAAATCAGAAAAACGCCGATCGGCATCAGGCTGACCATAAAGTCGGTGACTCGGGTCAAAGCTTCCTTCAGAATCGAGAAAGCATTGATCAGCTGATCTTTTTCTTTAATGCCTATCAGGGCGACACCGATACAAATACTGAATATGACGACCGCCGGCACAAAGTTACGCGACATCGAATTAAAGGGATTGGAAGGAATAAAAACTTCCAAATAGTCCACCTGTTTTCGCTCTTCCAACATCGCGGTGCTGAAAAAAGAAGCGGATTGCCAATCGGGAAAGGCCAGCGGGATAACAAATAAAAAGGCAAACGCCAGCGACCAAAGCAGTAATAAAACACTGCCGCCCTTTAAGGCCAGCATTTTCGCGTCCGAGTAAGTCAATCGGCCAAAACCGGCAATCAACGAGACCGTGATATAGGGCAACACGGTCATCTGCAACAGCAATACATAAATATCCGCCGGGATCTGCAGAAAGCTGGTCATTTCACCGAAAAAAAGCCCCGTTAGGATTCCAAACCCCAGAGCGATAAATATTTTGTTGGATGACGTCATAGAGAATCTAACTAGTCGAGCTGTTCCGCGTACAAAATTGTTCTAAAATAACGGCGATTTATTACAGTTCCGTTACGAGCGATTACCGATATCGGAAAATGCCGCTTGATGGAGTCGCGGTTTGTTTGGAAAACCGGCTGCAATGAGTTTTGCACGGGGACACAGACCGCTTCAACCGGTGTCGGATGACACGCCGGCTTAATCCGGCAGCCCATTCTCGCTATCGACTAACGCGTATCGGTCTCTACCAGGTCCGAATCGAATACACAGCCTGAATTTGCTAGCGGCGATTCCCCGGTTAGGTTTCCTCGGCTAATTTCTTGCTGATTGCGGCGCGCTCTGGCTGTGAACCGGCCTTCCGTTAACGACTTTCACTCTCCTCTGCGTTTTTCAGTACCGACAGACCTTTTTCGATCTGGGCGTTGATGATATTGACCTCTAACCGCAAGGCTTTTGTCATCTCTTCATCCCGGCATTCGTCCAGCATTTCATTGATATTGCGCGCTTTCTCCTTAAGCTTTTCGATGACATCCGCAATCTCCCGCGCTTTTTTCTTTCTTTCCTTTTCGTCGGCGTTGAAAAAATCCTGCAATCGACCCAATAGCTTAATTTTGTTCATGATTTACCGCCGGTTTGGACTGAATAACTTCAAGTAGTTCATGATCGGTCAAGGCTAATTCTTTTTCGGCTTTAACCGAAGCCGTTGCATGGTTAATGAACACTGTCTCAGCCATGCGAAGAAGATTGCTTTGAATGTCGTGAACATAGGCGTTGTCATTTAACAACGATGTCCCTGCTTCCGCGCTAATTTTATGCTCGCGTATCAGATTTTCAATGGTTTCGTTCGCGGCCCCGCACTGCTCTTTGACTCTCGCCTTCAGCGTATCCAAGGACAGCAGCGGCAATTCGTTAACTACTTCGACGCCCTTGATCTTCTCCAGCTCTCTGATCACCATGGCCACCTGATAGCGGATGCGGTGGTATTCGCTGGCCAAGTGCCGGTTATAAGACCGGCTGTGTTTCAGCAGGTTTTTTTGCAGATGCTTGACGCCTTTGACCGCCTCCACCAGTTTCAAATTCGCCTCGCGCAACCAATGCAAACGCCCGGATTGCTTGACCTCCCAGGTAAATCTGGCTTGGCTGATGAATTCGATGATCGCGCTATACAAGCCTTTGACGTTGCGTTCGTAAGCATCGTCGATATCGTAATCCCTGATTTGTTTGTATCGGTCGATGACCTGATTCAGATCCTGGTCGGAATAGACGTCGCGCCGGTGCAAACCTATCGCGCGCAAAATGATATGGGTCGCATTCTCGTACAGATGCCGGGTTTCTTGCAGCACCGATTCGACCGCGGTGTCGGGAAATTGCAAGGCCGAGGCAGTCAAATACCGCGGCATTTCCACCGCCGGCCTTCTCTCCTGCATGACTTTCTCCAAAAACCTTGCCATCGGGTTGCACAGAGGCAACATGATCAGGATGCCGGCGGTGTTGAACACGGAATGGAACATCGCCAATTTCAGCGTGTAATCCGTGTCGGCAATGCCTAGCCGACGGCATAGGTAGTCGACCAGCCAAACGAACTGGTGCAAGAACGCGATGGCCAATGCCCCGGTAAACACGTTGAACAGTACATGCGCCCCCGCCAAACGCTTACCGCGGATATCGGCACCCAAGGCGCCGATCACCGCGGTTATCGTGGTTCCGACATTGGAGCCGATGGCCAAGGCCAATGCGTTTTCGTAACTGATTTGGTGCGCGGCCAAGGCGGTAATGATCAACACCATGGTCGCGCCGCTGGCTTGAATGATGACGGTGACTACGATCCCGACCAGTACGTAAGTCAACAAACCGCGCATGCCGGTCATCGCGTATTGGCTCAGATCGATATGTTCCTTGAAGGTATCGAAACCGTCCTTCATGTATTGAATGCCGAGAAACAAAAAGCCCAAGCCCAAAAGGATATGGGCGATGCCAATCAGGCGCTTTTGCTTGGCCAACTGCAACAATACGCCGAACACCAACATGGGCATCGCGTAGCCGGCGATATTGACGTTGAGGCCGAAAGCCGCCACCAGCCAAGCACCGGTCGTGGTGCCCAGATTCGCCCCGTAAACGACGCCTATGCCGGCGGCCAGATCGAGCAAACCGGCGCTGATGAAAGAGATCACCAAAACCGACAATAAAGAACTGGATTGCACCAGCGTGGTAGTGACGATGCCGAACAACAGGCGCTTGAACACGTTATCGGTAGCCGCGCGTAGTATAGTTTCCAGCGTGCCGCCGGTAAAAAACTTAAAGCCCTTTTGCAAGGCCAGCATGCCGAACAAGAAAATCGCAATGCCTGCGGCTATGGTCTTGAAGTCCGGGCTAAACCAAAAGCCTAGCGCCAGTAAACCAAGAAATAGAAAAAACAGACTGTTTTTGACCATGTTATCCACTTCCGCACCCTCTTTATTGTCACGACTTCCTTGTTTTGATTATTGTTATTTTTGCATTTTAGCCTTAAATAATCGGTAAAACCGACGGATAAACTGGAATTACGCCAGCCGATCAATGCGGGCTATATAATAAAAATTAGGCTCTCTTTTTCAGACAGACGGCTTTCATGCTTCATTCATACCTTGATCACATCGTTATTACCGCTGCGTCGCTGCAGGCCGGCGTAGAATTCGTCGAGCAAACACTCGGCGTTCGCTTACAAACAGGAGGCAAGCACCCGCGCATGGGCACGCATAATTGCTTGCTAAAATTAGGGGAAAAGCTTTATCTCGAAGTCATTGCGGTCGATCCGGACGCGCTTAAGCCAAGACATCCGCGCTGGTTTCAGCTCGACCGGATCGATTATTCCCAGTCGATACGATTAGCGACTTGGGTTGCTCGTACAAATGACGTGAAGATGGCAACAACCGTCTCGCCCATGCCTTTGGGGAAAATCGAATCCATGAGCCGCGGCCCATTGAATTGGTTGATTACCATACCCGAAGACGGCAGCCTGCCTTTAAAAGGCATTGTTCCGACACTTATTCAATGGCCCGACTCCGTTCATCCCGCAACCTTGTTACCGGAAAGCGGATGTGCGCTAGTCAAGCTCGAAGGGTTTTATCCAGAGCCGAATCAAGTACTTACGATATTAAAATTTATCGGTTTTGAAGACCGTTTCGACATCTCCGCCCTTGCTCCCGGCCGAGAACCCTACCTGGCCGCCCATATTCAGACCCCGACCGGATTGCGAATTTTAGGCGGTTAAACTTGCCGTTTAAGGTACACGGGTGTCGTTGTCGCGGCCACCGGCTTGCGAATTCAGCCGGAAGACACCGCTCTTCGGAAGCGGGTCCGGTTCTTCAATCGGATTTTTCCCCGTCAACCGACCACAATTTTTCCAATTGATAAAACTCGCGCGCATGGCCGGTCATTAGGTGCACAACCACGTCACCTAAATCCAACAGCACCCAGTCCGAACCGGGCTGGCCTTCTACGCCTAAAGGATGCATACCGTTTTCTTTGACTTTCTCGATTACGTGCTCGCAGAGGGATCGGGCATGGCGCGACGATGTCGCCGTGGCAACCACCATATAGTCTGTGATGCTGCTTTTGCGACGTACATCCAGCACTTTGATATGGAGAGCCTTGCGCTCATCCAGCACGTTTTCGACCAGTTTCAGTAATTGTTCTGCTTGCATTCAATGCCCTAATTTGAAAAAAGATAAAGTTGATGTTGCCGAATGTAGGCCAAAACGGCATCCGGTAATAAGAATTGTGGATTACGCCCCGAAGCGATCAACTCGCGTATGGCCGTTGCCGAAATATCCAATGCGGTAACCGCTTGAAAAAACAGCCGGCCGGATTTTATTTGCTGTAATTGCCGCCGATCTTCGCACAGCCGCCGGCGCAAAAACTCCGACATGATAGGCATCTTACAAGCGGGCCGCGTGATCACCACGACATGGGCGTAGTCGAATAGCCGGCGCCAACAATGCCAGCGCTCCAATCCGGAAAACGCGTCGGTGCCGATGAATAGCAGCAAGCCTTTCTCGGGATATTCCGCTCGCAAAGCCGCCAGGGTATCGACTGTGTATGACGGCCCTTCCCTATCCAGTTCGCGGCGGTCGGCGATTAGGCCGGGTGTATCGGCGATCGCCAGATTCAACATGGCCAGACGCATTTCGCCGGCCACATCCGGTTCGCTGCGATGAGGTGGTAAACGGCATGGGACCAGCCGCAATTGTTCGAGACCGAACAGCTCTTTGACTTCTAACGCGGTGCGCAAATGCCCGTAATGCACCGGATTAAAAGTGCCGCCGTAAATGCCTATCATTATTGGCGTATATGACCATCGCCCAGCACGATGTATTTCAATGAAGTCAATCCCTGCAAGCCGACCGGCCCCCTGGCGTGCAACTTATCCGTGCTGATGCCGATTTCCGCGCCCAAACCGTATTCGAATCCGTCGGCGAATCGGGTGGAGGCATTGACCATCACCGAGCTGGAATCCACTTCGCGCAAGAAGCGCCGGGCTAAAGTGTAGTCTTCGGTGACGATGCTATCGGTATGAGCGGAGCCGTATTGATTGATATGGGCTATGGCCTCGTCGATCCCGGCGACGATCTTGATAGAAAGTATCGGCGCCAGATATTCCGTGTGCCAATCCGCATCGATCGCACGCACCGCGTTTTTGACCAATGAACAGGTCTTCAGGCAACCCCGTAGTTCCACGCCTTTTTCGGCGTACTTATCCGCCAAAATCGGTAACACGGCAGGCGCGATACTGTCGGCCACCAACAAGGTCTCCATGGCGTTGCATACGCCGTAACGGTGGGTTTTCGCGTTCAGCGCGATCGCCACGGCTTTGTCCGCATCCGCCTTACCGTCGATATAGACGTGGCAGATTCCGTCCAGGTGTTTAATGACGGGTATGGTCGCCTCGGCGCTGATACGTTCGATCAGACTTTTACCTCCGCGCGGCACGATCACGTCGACGTGTTCCTTCATCGTAATCAATTCGCCCACCGCCGATCTGTCGGTGGTTTCCACTACTTGCACGGCCGTTTCCGGCAGGCCGGCCTCGGCCAAACCTTTAGCGATGCAAGCCGCAATCGCCCGATTGGAATGGATCGACTCGGAGCCTCCGCGCAGAATACAGGCGTTGCCGGCCTTCAAGCACAGGGCGGCGGCATCGACGGTGACATTGGGACGCGACTCGTAAATAATGCCGATCACACCCAAAGGCACCCGCATTTGTCCGACCTGAATGCCGCTGGGACGATAACTCAAATCGGTGATTTCTCCCACCGGGTCGGGTAACGCCGCGACCTGTTTCAGCCCTTCCACCATCGCCTCGATGCGGGCCGGGGTTAATTCCAGTCTGTCCAACGAGGCCGAATCCAAACCATTCTCTCTGGCGGCCTGCAAATCTTTCCGATTTTCGCCGGCCAATTCCGCATCGCCTGCAAGAATAGCCTCTGCAATTTTTAGCAACGCCGAGTTCTTCCGGCCGCTATCGGCTTTGCTGATCTCGCGACCCGCTTGTCTGGCTTGCCTGCCCAATTGCTGCATGTAATGTTGAATGTCCATCGCCCATAATCCGATGAAATAGAAAACCCGCCATTATATCAAGATCAGTCTGGTAGCAATGCCGTTATATTCGGCGGACGGCCGTTTCGAATCAGACGAACCGTCTGCCTGCCGAGCTTCCTACTAGCAGTCCTCCGCAGAAAACAATACCACCTGGTTGCGGCCATTTTCCTTGGCGTCATAAAGCGCATGGTCCGCATTACGCAGAATACTGTCGGGACTTGTGCTCTTGGCGCTGAGTGAAGCGACTCCGATCGAAACCGTGATATTGATCGTCGCGTCGCATTGTTTCAGCGGCCTATCCTCGATTGATTTGCGCAGACGTTCGGCAAACACGCGCGCCTCGCAGACATCGGTATCCGGCAAGATAATGGCAAATTCTTCGCCCCCTACGCGTCCGACCACATCGATCTTACGTTGCTGGCTCCTAATCACGGCGGCAAAATGCTGCAGAACCGCATCGCCCGTTGCATGACCGTAACTGTCGTTGATACGCTTGAAATGGTCCAGATCCAACATAAGCACCGATGAACCTGCCTCCGGCTTGCGTTGCATACGGTCGAACTCTTCCTCTAAGCGCACTAGAAAATGGCGTCTATTCAGAAATCCGGTCAAGCCGTCGGTCGTTGCAAGCTCCCAAAGTTCTTCCTCCATTTCTTTGTGTTTGGTAATGTCGATGCACGACCCGACAAATCCGATAAATTTTCCGTTTTCGTCGAGGCGAGGCACACCGCTATTAACGATCCAACGATACTCCCCATCATGCCGCCTGAGCCTGTATTCCACGCTGAAAGGTTTGCGCACGCCAAAATGCCAATCGAGCAATTTTTTGACTAACTCCGCATGCGAGGGATACACCGATTCCAACCAACCATCGCCTATTTCTTGGTGCAAGTCGCGTCCGGTAAAATCCAGCCAATGTTTGTTGAGCCATATCGCCGATTGACTCGCATCCGTCATCCAGATCAACACGGGCGCCGAATCCGCCATTAAGCGAAAGCGTGCTTCACTTTCCTGCAATTCCCGATTGGCTTCGGCCGCAACCGCCAACGCCTGTCCGCGCGAAATAAACTCCCGGACCAATAAGGCCAAAAAAATACTTACAATCATCCCGCTTATCAGGATAGTCAACGGCTGGTTATGGTTAAGCCAATTTTTTAGCCCCGACTTGCTGTCTATCACCAGCGTCCACGAATGCCCGCCCATTTGTAATTCTCGTGTAGTGCTGATCCTGTGATTCGGCGCTTGTTTCGGCCGGTCGCTGTACATCAAGGCTTGCTCGGAGACTTGATCGCCGTCGTAAATCGTAAGATGCAGATCGCCCGCCCGCTCGCCGCCTATTCCAACCATAAAGTCCCTAACCCGAAACGGAGCATACACCCAACCCACGATATTCGCTCTGCGGTCCTCAACAGTGTTGTGTGGTTGGCCATTCCGGTAAACCGGCAGATACATTAAAAAACCGGCCTGAATATCCTCATTGGTTTCCTGCACCAAAGTCACCTTTCCGGAAATGCCGACGGTATCGTTATCCCGGGCATAAACCATGGCCTGACGGCGTACCGGATCGGAAAACATGTCGTAGCCGAAAGCGACCAAATTGCGATTGGCGAAAGGTTCAAGATAAATGATAGACGTGTAGACATCTCTATCGCCAGGCGGATAGATCCGGTAGTTCGAAAATCCTTTTTTTCGTATCGCTTCGGCATGGCTCTCAACGTTTTCCTTTGGCACGATTAGCGAGAATCCGACACCTTGTATGCCTGGATACCGCTTATCCAGATGTAACGAACTAACGTATTGAAAAAATTCGTCTCGTTCTACCGACGTAGATGCGGCAAATAAACCACGCGCCCCATGCAGCACTTGTTCGTAAACTTTTAGGCGCATTTCGATGTTCTCAAGCAATTGCCCTACGCGGAAATCAAAGTAAGCCTGGGCATTGCGGTCGTAGACACGTTCCGACCAATCCCACAAACTCAGGGTCAACAGTAATCCAACGCCAAACACCATGTACGCGCTTCCCAAGCTTTGCAGCCGATTCGTCTTTCGGGACTCTGAAAAACTCGGAAGAATTGGTTTCATTGTCTCTCCTACATGGCTAAGCGATGAATCACTTTGTCCTTTAATTTATGCGAAAGAATCCTATAGTTTATTCTGAGGGTAGCGCTAATGGTTGCCTACGAAATCGTCCGCTTTCGATTTCCGGTATTCAATCTGATTTGCTAAAAATGCGGCACCAAAAACCGAAACCTTTCTTGGCCTTGCAAACAGACACGGCCAAATATAATTAGCTATAAAATTTGACCACAAGCACTTAAAAACATTGAAATTTATTTTTGGACAACTCAATTGTTGCATGTATTATTCATCTTAGCAATCAGCGGCCAAGTCGTCGGTAAGAACGGCAAAATAAAAATTAGTTCAGCCAACCATTGCAAGTTTCTTCCTTCATTCAACGCATACAAGAGGACAATAATGGACCAACTAACCGAAGAAGAACGCAAGAAAATCCTTGAAAGCTCGCCGGTCGGCACCTGGGTCTTGATGTTGATCGTCGGCGGCGGCATGGCCATCGCTTGGCTGTTAATGTATTACGGCGTATTTTTACCCCGCGGCCATATCGGCTAGGAGGGCATCATGCATATAGACGAACTCGAAAGAAAATGGGCCGGCATTTCTTTGGGCATGGCCGGCCTTTTCGTGGTGGTAATCCTGGCATCGGCCCTGTTTCACGGAATCCATGCGCCCAGCAACGTAGAGACGGTGGACTCGGCCCGCTTGCATCTGTCCAAGGAGTTCGCCGAAGAAAATCTTGGCGTTCAACGCAACCCCGACGGCAGCGTTACGGTCCGGATGGTGGCCGGCCGTTACGGCTTTTATCCGAAGACCCTGACTTTGCCGGCGAAAACGAACATTACGTTCCGTTGGGTCAGCCTGGACGTGCTTCACGGCGTTCATATACCGATGACCAACATGAGTACCATGATCGTACCGGGTTACGTGGCTCAAGTTAAAACCGCATTGCATCATACGGGCGAATATCCTTTATTGTGCAACGAATATTGCGGCATGGGCCATGCCCATATGTGGAGCAATATCACCATCGTCAGCAAAGAGCAATGGGATGCCATGAATCAAACCGGGGGAGCGAACCATGGATAACGCAGCAGAGAAAAAATTGGCGCTAGCCCATCTTTGGGTGGCGTTCGGCGCATTCGGACTAGCCGCCGTCATGGGGGTTTATCAAGTCATCGAACGTAGCGGATTTTTCGGATTTTTGGAATCCCGGGAAGTTTATTACGCTTCGGTCAGTACCCACGGGGTACTGATGGGTTTCGTATTGACCACTTTCTTCATCATGGGTTTCGGCTATTATGTCGCGACCACGACGCTGAAATTGCCGGTATGGAACGGAAGCTTCGCCTGGGTCGGTTTCGGCGTAGCCTTGACGGGCGTAGTGTTGGCCGCCTTGCCGTTATTGAGCGGGGCCGCCTCGGTTTTGTATACCTTTTATCCGCCGTTGCAAGCTCACCCCTTGCTGTATATCGGAGCCGCCTTGCTGGTGGTCGGCTCGTGGTTCTGGTGCGTGTCGATGATCGTCATGTACATGCAGTGGAAAAAAGCCAATCCGGGGCAAGCGGTCCCGTTGGCCATGTTCGCGACCACGGCCAACGCGATTTTATGGCTGTGGACCAGCGCCGGCGTGGCGGCTGAAGTTCTATTCCAGCTGATTCCCTGGGCATTAGGCTGGATAGACACGATAGACTCCGGACTGGCGCGCACCCTGTTCGCCTGGACTTTGCACCCTATCGTCTATTTCTGGCTGATTCCGACCTATACCGCGTTCTACTGTCTGGTACCCAAACAAGCCGGCGGTTATTTATTCAGCGACGAAATGGCCCGCGTCGCCTTTATCCTGCTGGTCGTGTTCAGCTTGCCGATCGGTTTTCATCATTTGTACATGGACCCCGAGCAAGGCCACGGCTGGAAAATTCTGCACGGTGTCGGCACCTTCATCGTCACCTTGCCCACCTTTTTGACCGGCTTCACCGTGATTGCGTCGCTGGAGATCGCAGGGCGCTTAAACGGCGGCAAAGGACTATTCGGCTGGATAGCCGCGCTGCCGTGGAACAATCCCATGGTGTTGGCGTTGATACTGGGCCTGCTGATGCTGATTTTCGGCGGCTTCGGCGGCTTGGTCAACGCCAGCTACGCGATGAACGCCATGGTGCACAACACGGCTTGGGTGTCCGGCCATTTTCACCTGATCTTCGGCGGCACGACAGTCATCATGTATTTTGCCATCGCCTATTATTTCTGGCCGATATTGACGGGTAAACCCTTATTCAGCAAAGAGATGGCTGTCGCTCAGTTATGGAGCTGGTTCATCGGCATGATCATTCTGACCACGCCCTGGCACATTCTGGGACTGTTAGGCCAACCGCGCCGGATAGACAGCGTGAATTACAACAATCTGCTGGTGATATCCTGGGAACCTTACGAAGTCACGATGATGTTGGGCGGAACGATCCTGCTGGTTTCCTCCGCCTTGCTGGTTTACAACCTGTATCAAACCCAGGTCGGCACAGAGAGCTATCAGGGCGAAGTCGAATATGCTGAACCGATACACGCGGTCAAGGATTTACCGCGATACCTTAATGGCTTTAGCTTGTGGAATATCGTCATCGCGGTGTTCATGCTGATCGCCTTCGGTTACCCGGTTCTGCAGTTTTTCCTGATTGAAACCTTTGGTTCAGGCAGTTGGGGGGTCTGATCATGAGAAAAATCATTCTATCCGCTCTCGTCATCATACCGATGGCGGCTTCGGCCGCGCCTTCGTCCGAAGTCGCCTGGACGCCTGAACTGATCAATTTCGTCAAGGCGGGCGACCCGCTGAAAGGCCGCCAATTGGCGGCGAGTTGCGCCGGCTGCCACGGCGAAAACGGCATCAGCACGTCGATGAATTATCCCTCCCTGGCCGGCCAATTACCGACTTATCTGTATAAGCAGTTAATGGACTATAAAAACGACAAGCGCCAAGATCCTATGATGGCCGGTTTCGCTAAAGGCTTGAGCGAGCAAGACGCGGCCGACCTGGCGGCTTGGTATGGCTCCCGGTCGCCGGCTTTTCAGTCTCGCAGCCCTATGGTTTACGAACAAGCGGAAAGAATGGTAAAAGACGGCGACCGCAATCGGATATTGCCGCCTTGCGAAGTTTGCCACGCCGCTAACGGAAAAGGCCAAGACTTGGACATGCCGGCATTATCCGGCCAAAACGCCAGCTATACTACGGCTACCCTGAAAGCGTTTAAGTCGGGCGAACGACATAACGATGTCTATAGCCGGATGCGATTGATAGCAAAAGAACTGAGCGAACAAGAAATCGAAGAGCTTGGGCTTTACTATCAAAATTTCAGGAATTAAGCATAACGTCCGATAACAATCCGGCAGGCGGAAAACCGGGTCTGCCGGATTTGTCTTTATGTATACGAGCTGATCGGCATTCGTTCCGGAAGGAACCCTGTTTCCGAGCTCAATTTTGGAGTTTGCATGTCTGAAGAATCCAGTATTCCTGTTAAATATGCCTATAAAGGCGCTAATCTGATCAGCTTCGGCACCTGTATCAAGCTATTGTTCACCGGTTATCTGGTGACCATTGCCGCAGGCTATATCATGGCCTTGATTCAAATATTATTCACGCACGGCATGGCCGACGGCCAGTTCGGATTGTCGTTGGACGACATTGTTTACAGTTATTACGGCGATCGCTCCGGATCGGTTTTGGAATCCAAACTCAACGGATCGATGAAATTCAACGCCCCTGAACAGGACCGCTTCAAACTCATCCAATGGGTGCGGGACGGCGCTCCGGAACAGGAATATGAATCGAGCATCAAGGCAATCGTCGACAAAAACTGCGTGTCCTGCCACAACGCCGCGGCCGGCTCGATACCCGATTTTTCCAAATTCGAACATCTGAAAAAGGTTTCCGAATCGGACGAAGGCGAAACATTCCAATCGCTGACGCGACTTTCGCATATCCACTTGTTCGGCATCAGCTTTATTTTCATGTTTGTCGGGCTTATTTTCAGTTTCAGTACCGACGTGCCGTGCAAATACAAGTACCCCGCCATCATCATGCCTTATTTGTTTTTACTGATCGACATCGCCTCTTGGTGGCTAACCAAATTAAATCCGCATTTTGCCTGGCTGGTGATTATCGCCGGTTTCGGCCTGGGTATTTCTTTCGCTTTCATGTGGATCGTCTCGATGTATCAGATGTGGATTCTGGGCGGCCTGCGCAAACAGAGTGATCGCCGTAACGCCGTCTTAAGAGATTGATTTCGACATTTTTGCATTCAAAATTTATTGGGGCATCTCTCTCGTCAACCTAAGGAACAGTCATGAATAGTGTCGTCTCCATCCAAACGAAAATTCTAATCAGTATTGCGAGCGTATTTCTGCTGTTGTCCTCGGTTAGTATGCTGTTTATGGCTGAACGGCAAAAACAGATGGTACAAACGCTCGCCACCGATAAAGCCCGCGATATCGCCAACAGTTATTTCGACGGCTTGAATGCGATGATGCTGACCGGCTCCATGGCGCAAGGCCGGTTTTTACGCGAGAAAATCGAATCGCATGACGATGTGATTCGGGTGCGCTTGATTCGAGGCGACAAAATCAACGAGGCGTTCGGAATCGGCTCCCAGGAACAGCAAGCGAGCGACGCACTTGATAAAAAAGCGCTCGCAGGCGAATCCGTCATCGAAAACGCCGCCGATGGCGATAGCATTACCATCTTGGAACCGATAGTCGCCAGTAGTAACTTTAAGGGCACCAATTGCCTGAGCTGCCATGCGGTAGCGGAGGGTACGGTTCTAGGCGCTGTCCGTATTTCCTATTCCTTGAGCAACCTGCACCAAAAAATCAACCGAGACTTAATTAGTGCCAGCGGCATTGCCTTCGTCTTGTTCGTTATTGCGATGGTATTGATCACCGTCTTGATGCGTAAAATTGTCGTCAATCCGCTCGGCGAAATTCGCACCACCATGAATCTGATCAGTCAAAATGCGGATTTGCGCCAACGCCTAAAAATTCAATCGAACGACGAAATCGGCCATCTTTGCGAATCCTTCAACGCCATGCTGCAAAACTTTTCGACCAACCTGGGCCAAGTTTCCGAAACCAGCCGGGAACTAGGCAACGCGACCGCGAAAATTTCCAAAGTTGCACAGCAAACCACCGAGGCGGCCAAACTGCAGCGACAGGAAACCGAATCGGTCTTGCGCGCCATCAGCGAATTGGAATCGAGCGTAAGCAATGTGCGCAGCGGTGCGAACGAAGCTTCGACGGCGTCGATTGAAGCCGACCAACAGGCAACGACAGGAGCCGCCACCACAAAAAATGCGATAGACGGCATTTACGAACTGGTCAATGAAATCGAACGCGCGTCCGAGGTCATCAAACGTCTGGACGGAAAAAGCAAAGGCGTCGGCTCCGTTCTGGATGTAATCAAGGGATTAGCCGAACAAACGAATTTGTTGGCGCTGAACGCCGCCATCGAGGCGGCGCGCGCCGGCGAGCAAGGCCGAGGCTTCGCCGTGGTCGCCGATGAGGTGAGGACGCTGGCCAAGCGTTCGCATCAGGCCACGGAAGAAATCGAAAACATCATCGCGCAATTACAAACGGAAGCCAAAGACGCGGTCACCGTAATGGATGCCGCCAAACACAGCGCCGAGCAGCGCCGTTCGCAGGTGCAAAGCGCGGACGAAGGTTTGAGTCTAATCGCGGATCGCGTAACGCATATTCGTCAATTAAATGCGCAAATGGCCGAAGTCGCGGACAATCAAAACCAAGTCGCGCAGCATGTCAGTCAAAGCGTCGGCAATATCAGCCAATTAACCGACCGTACCGCCCAAGATGCCGAACTCACCAATGCCGCCAGCAGCGATTTAATCAGGCTGGCATCGCGGCTGAACGAGTTGGTCGGGCAATTCAAACGCTAGTAAACCAACTGACCGGCTTCCGCCGAATGGAAAAGCCGGTTGAAGTAGTATGTTCACGGAACCTTCCCCGTCGGGCCATGCGTCCTTCCCTAAACCTAGTGCGGCCGAGTACGGTCCGCCCCTTCCTTGTGTCGAATTTACCCTCGTTCGCTTATTTCAAGCCGTAAATCTTAAGCTGACTGCAAACCTTCAACTGATTATCCGGAACAGTACAATTGTCCACATTTCCGACCCGGTAAATCATCACATAGACTCTGCCGTTCGCAACCACGGGCGGAATCATTTTTGACATAGTCCCCAAGCCTCCGTGCGTATCGTCTCCGGTGCGGAATAAAACCTTCATTTTATTGCCGGGAAAGATAGTGGTGGCGTCATAAGCAATCAGCTCACCCTCGGCAAATCCTTTATTAACGTCTCCGTATTTAGGATAAACCGCCCACAAAATAGCCGAACCGAAATCGACCGCGTGCGGAAAAGCGCTCTTGGTCGACGGCTTGCTGGAGAGCATCAACAGGCCTCCGGGCATACCGCCGGGAGATTGAGTATTCAGCGAAGCCAGTTCCGAACCCTCGGCTCGAAACGTGGGCAAAGTTCCGCCTAATGCCGAAAAATTATAGGACTTAAGCGTCGAGTTTTCACCCCATACATAGAGTATGCCGCCTAACTGGTCCCGCTGGGCAAACGATAGCGCATGGATATGATGCATTTTGTTAAATTGAGGGTCGCCGCATGGGATGAACCAGTCGTGATCTGCGCTCTGCGTGGAAGGACAAGGCAGGCTCCGGTTCAAATGTTGAACGCGATCCCAATTTTCCGAGGTATCGCCGCCATAATAGGACGCCACCAACGGCGGTTTGGACAATAGTGCGTTAAACCGGTCGTTGCCTCCCAGACGGAATTTGTCGAGCGAGTACACGATGCCGTCTTTGGTACCTTGCAGCAACAGACTGGATCCCGGCACCAATAAAGGGCCGGCGGAACCGAAATCCCAATCCGCGCCCGCCTTGTTCACAGCCGCCCGGCCGCAGGACACTTCGGAATGATTATCCCCCCAAAGACAACCGCTTCCCGATGTACGCTCGTCAAGAAACGCTTTATAGAAATCCACTTTTTCCAATAAAGGCCGCGAACCGGAGGAGCTCGGCGTAAAGCGTAGTTTGACCATGCTTTCCGCAAGATCGACGCTACCGTTATTGGAAGTACCGTTGGAGGTGGCGACGTAAATCATATCGTCCTCGGTGGCCGGCGCGCCGCCCGCGTGCCATATGCCGGCGCCCCAATGGTTGAAAGAAGTCGCGCAGAATACGCCCGGTTCTTTAGAAAACCCGGCTTGCCCCAGCAATCCACGGGTATCGTAGGCTACAACCATGCCGTGCGGGTTTTTCCGCCCGCCTAGATTACTTTCGGCATTCGCGGCAAAAGCCAGCACGAGCCCGTGGTTATCGGTCAGCGCCAATCCCGCCCTCAATTTGGGGTAGACATATTGGCGCTTTTGGCCGTTTTGCCAATACACCGCATCGGCGTCGTTAAACCAGCAACCATTCCCCTCCTGCGATTGTCCGTAAATTCGCACGGGCGAGGATTTTTGCGAACCCGTTTTCGGATCGAGCGCGAATATCCAATAGTCGCGAAACCGGTTGTCTGCGGCGTCTTTTCTAAGCCATGCCGCGACGAACAAAGTATTCGTTGCCGTATCGATAATCGGCGTGGCCGAAATGCCCCAAGTCGGCGTGTGCTTCCAGATATCCATGTCCTGGGAACTGACTTCGGGACCTAATTTGACGTTATAAACGGTGGCGTTGGTACGCGCATTGATTCCGATGACCTCGTTTTTCATCGTCGTTACGATCACCAGATCGTCCGAACCGGCGCCGTTTTCCAGCACCAATGGCTGGGTCTCGACTTTTGCATTGAAGTCATATGTTCGGAGCAGACCGAAACGGTCGCGGTTGACATTGCTTTTGTCCAGCGTGAATTCTTGGTTGTTCGCGGCGGTTCGGTATTGGTTGCCGGCCCGCTGCGCGACGCTAACCGCGTGAATATCGCGAATCGAGAATCCAATCAAAGCGACGGCCAATAGGCTGATTGATGAGAATCGCATGACGTACTCCTAAGCTGGGGGATGTCAACTGAGACTAGATTGTAATTCGAGCGTTTGTCAAGTCGTTTAACAAGCTGTAGACGTTACGGATAAGGCTGAATCAAGCTTGCCGGATTAATCGGCATGCAAAAGTCAGTCGGCTGATCGGCCCGCGCATATCCGTCGGCAAAAAGGCATGCGGCGTCTTTCGACGTCCGTTCCGCCGGGCGCAACCTAAGGATATCGTCCAAAATAACTTCCCGATATCGCAATAGTCACTGGGGACGTAGCGAGTGAGGATGTCGGCGGCAAGGACGCTGCCGTCAAGCCCCCATGGAAGGGTTCACGGCGTTCCTCATTCGGTATGCCCCAGGGGTTCGCACCGGCAAAACGGGAAGTTGTTTTCGGCCAAATCCCAAGCTTCTACCATCCGGCCCGGCGCAAGGCTGCAATTTTTCGCGTTCCGGATATTAATGATGCCCCTTTAGACATTGTTGTTCATCATGCGGCAAACCTTCGGCCAGTTTTCCGGCCAGGTAGGATTCTACGGCTTTAAGCGGACAAACCTCGGCAGTCGTAGCGAGTTCCGTGCTTCTCTCCGCCAACCGGCGTACCACGCCCTCACCGGCCGACCCGGCAATGGCAACGTCAACATAATGTAAAGGGTGGCGGTTTCCGTCGCCGCGTACATGCCATTCATGCAAGCAACCGATATCCGTTAAATCCAGCGTCCATGCCAGGCCCGCATCCGATTCACCGTTTACGACGTAAACCATCCACTTCAACGCCCTTCCGGCGTGGGGCGCAATATTTCCGTCGTTGCCCACCGCTACTGCAATTAATTTCTCTGCCATCGACCTATTACCTCTTACGCAAATCGTTTTTTGAAAAAAGCCGGTTTCTATCGGAACAAACATTGCCCCTGTAAGGCTCGGGCAGACTTTACCATACTATTGTTAGGTGAATTAGCGAAACAAATCGGTGAGACGCGCCCGGATTCAAAGCGCGTCGTACGGGCCAAAGTATTCCAGCGCCCATCAATCTGCTGCAGATGGCCGCGAAGAATAATATTTCATCGAATAATCCGGAAACACTCGTTAAGCATTAAAATAAGCACTGTTTCTTTAGAAAAATTCAGAGGTGATGCATGGATTGGCACGGTTGGCTTACAGTGTTTGTAACCATAGGCGTTTTGCTAACGTTGGTCTTTTCCCGTTTTACCGCGGATATGGTCTTGATGGTTGCATTGACTATTTTAAGCGTTTCAGGCGTGTTGGATGCAAAACAAGCCCTAAACGGATTTAGTAACGAGGGCTTAATTACCGTCGCGGCAATGTTTGTGATCGCCGCCGGCATTAGTGCGACCGGCGGCGTTGAAATTGTCGTCAACAGCTTGCTCGGCAGCCCTAAATCAACTCGTGCCGCACTCTTTAGATTGGTATTGCCGTTGATTCCTTTAAGCGCGTTTCTGAACAATACGCCGGTTGTCGCAACCATGATCCCCGCGGTAACGCGCTGGTCGAAACGCATAGGCATCGCGCCGTCCAAGTTGATGATACCGCTGAGTTATACCTCCATTCTCGGCGGAACGTTGACATTGATCGGCACCAGCACCAACCTGGTACTGAACGGTCAATATCAAGCGCTAACCGGCAAAAAAGGTTTCGAACTGTTCGATATTACCTGGATAGGTTTACCCGTCGCGTTAGTAGGCGTCCTATTCATTATCGTGGTCCTGCCGTCGATTCTGCCGGATAGGCAAAGTGCTACGGAGCAGTTCGGCGACCGGAAAAAATATACCTTCGAAGTCGCCGTGGCCAATAACGGCCCGTTGGAAGGCGTAACCATCGCAAAAGCGGGGTTAAGAAATCTACATCGCATATATCTGGTCGAAATCGAACGCCATGGCAGCATCGTTACAGCGGTTTCTTCCGAGGAAAAATTACAAGGCGGCGATCGTTTGGTGTTTGTCGGCGAAACCAGTGCCATCGTCGATATTTTGCGTATCAACGGCCTAGTTGCGTCCGATAACCGAACCCCGGTGATCGAAAAAGACGCGCCTGAGCGCTGCTTGGTTGAGGCCGTGGTTTCCCAAAATTGCGACGGCATTGGTAAGGCGATCCGCGACAGCCACTTTCGAAGCCGATACGGCGCGGTCGTGCTGGCGGTCGCGAGAGACGGAGAGGCCATCAAGGGAAATCTCGGCTCGATCGAACTGCAAGCCGGCGATATTCTATTGCTGGAGGCCAGGCCCGCTTTCGTTACCAGGCAAAGAGTGGAAAGGGATTTTCTATTGATCAACGATTTAGAAGAAACGCGTCCGAATCACGACCGCGCGAGTCTGTCCTGGCTGCTATTACTGGGGGTGATCGCAGCGGCGACGTTCGGCATTACCAGCATGTTGAATGCGGCGCTGGTAGGTGCCGGACTGATGATATTGACCGGTTGTTGCAGCGTCGCCGATGCCAGACGCAGCCTGGATTTAACCGTGTTGATTAGTATCGCCGCCAGTTTTGCGCTGGGGAATGCCCTGCAAGCCAGCGGTGCCGCCGATTTCATCGCGCAAAACATACTATCCATCGCCGACGGTAACCCTTGGGTTTTATTAGGCTTAACTTATATAACCGTCTCGCTGATGACGGAAATCATTACCAACAACGCGGCGGCTTTGCTAATGCTACCCATCGTTCTGGCGATTACCAACAGCCAAGATTTGAATCCGGAGCCTTTCTTGTTCGCGACGATGATGGCCGCATCCGCCAGTTTTGCTACGCCGCTCGGCTATCAAACCAATTTGATGGTTTACGGGCCCGGCGGCTACCATTTCAAGGACTTCATTCGAGTCGGTGCGCCGATGAATATTGTGGTCGGTATCGCTTCGGTCGGTTTGATTCCCTTCATCTGGCCGTTACAACACTAAGTTAAACCACTTTGGCGGCATCACTGCTCGCTTGTTCGAATCATCAATTTTTTACCCTCGACATTCGCTATGAAGATCACCGATTTAACACAACTCTCGCGCCGCAGTGTGCCTAAATTTCCCGGATGGTGGGCGGCATTGGGCCCCGGCGTGGTGTGGATGGCGCTGGCGCAAGGCAGCGGTGAATTGATCTGGTGGCCTTACATGGTCGCGAAATACGGCCTGACCTTTTTGTGGCTGCTGGCCCCGGCCTGCTTGCTTCAATACCCGCTGAATTTGGAAATCGGCCGCTACACCATGTTAACCGGCGAGAGCATTTTCCACGGCTTCATACGCTTGAACCGCTACTTCGGCATTTTTTTATGGCTTTTGATGAGTGTGTCGTTTTTGTGGTTCGGCGCCTTCGCCTCGGCCGGCGGCACCGCATTGGCGGAATTAACGCATTGGCCTGAAGGCTGGGATCAACGCGGGCAAAGCCTGTTCTGGGGATACGCTTCGATTATGGTTTTTTTAATCGCGATATTGGCCAGCGGCGTAGTCTACACCTTGATCGAACGCTTTATGAAAATGGTGGCCGTGATTACGGTGTTGGGATTGCTGTCGGCCTGCATGCAAGACGAAGTGTTGACGACATTGCCGTCTTTCGCCGAAGGCCTGTTAGGTCCCGTGGGAGAAATGCCCAGGCCTTGGGAACCGGCGGACGCCAGCAAGTTATTAACGGCGATCACTTTTGCCGGACTGGGCGGTTTCTGGATTTTATTCTATTCGTATTGGCTGCGAGACAAAGGCGCTGCGATGGCCGGCTTGATAGGCCGGATTACCGGCTTGGGCGGGACCGAAGAAGCGGTGTTAAGCGATGGTTTCCTGCCGGCCGATGACGCGCCAAGCGCTAAAAACTGGTCGGCTTGGCGCCGCTTTCTCAGCGCCGACATCATGCTGGGCATCGTCGGCAATCTGTTGACGACGCTGATGACCTGTCTGTTGGCCTATGCCTTATTGTTTCCGAAGGGCTTGCTGCCGCAAGAATACGAATTGGCCGTGGTACAGAGTCAATTTTTCGCGGTCAGTTGGGGCGAAATAGGCCGACTGTTGTTTCTGCTTGTAGCGGCGGCATTTTTGACCGATACTTGGCTGGCGACAGCCGATGCGGTCAGCCGTATTCAGGCCGACATCGTCATGACCCTGTTCCCGAAAAGCCGGCGCTTGTCGGCCCGGCAATGGTATTACCTCTTTTTAGGCTTACTGACCGTCATTACGTCGTTCACCATGCAACTGGATGCACCCGGCCCCTTGATTCTGACCAGTGCACTGATCGGCTTTATCGGCACCATCATTTTTCCGGTTGCCTTGTACCGGCTTAATTATAAACTGTTACCGCCGCATCTGCCGGCCTGGGCCCGTCCGCGCCGGCGCCCCTGGTTATTAGGCATCAGCTTTTTGGCATATTTGATACTGGCGACACTCTATATGACGTTTAGCTGGTGAAAGTTGGTAGTTAAGAACTCAATTCGACGTAATCGAGCGCCTTTTCAACTGCGCTTGTTTTAACAGCTCATCGATAAAATACCGGCAATATGAGGGTAAATACAACTGTTTGAGGTAAGCAATTTTGGTCACTAATGCAGGCAGTAAATGCCTCAATTCCAGGGCGACCAGATCGCTGTCTTTGTTGGCTTCGTAAGAGGTTTCCGCAATGATACCTACTCCCAGCCCCAGCCGAACATAGGTTTTGATCACATCCGAATCGGCCGCGGCCAGTATGATATCCGGATGCACACCGGCTTCGCCGAAGGCTTTCTCGATGGCCGAGCGGCCGGTGAATCCGGGACTGTAGGTTAGAATCGGCTGTTCCACCAGGCGCTGCAAACTGAGCTCACCCCCGATTAGACTATGGCCTTTCGGAACGACGGCAACGTGATACCATTCATAGCAAGGCCTGAAGATCAAATCTTCATCCTCGGCCAATTTTTCGGTACAAATAGCGATGTCGGCTTGATGGTTATGTAACAGGTCGATCAGATTATCGGGAGAAGACTGCACCATGTATATTTTGATGCCCGGGTATTTTTCTCTAAACTTCTGTACCGGGGCCGGCAACAGAAATTTAGCCTGTGTGTGTGTCGTTGCTATGTGTAAGGTACCGTTACGATTGGCCCGAAAATCGTCGGCCATACTTTGAATGTTCTTCTTGGCTTGGTGAATATGCTCGACTTCAGCCATGATGCGCTGGCCCAACGGCGTCAATCCCAACAGTCGTTTCCCATGACGTTCGAACAGGGGGGAACCGAGCTCTGTTTCTAACAGCTGCAATTGACGACTGACCGCCGATTGCACCACGTGCATTTTTTCCGCAGCTTTACTGAGGTTGAAATGCGTTTCTTGAAGCACGCGCAGCAATTCCAATTGGTTCAGGTTCATCCCAGTTCAATTCGCAGGTTTAATTACCGGCACGGAATTAGTCGAATCCATCGGGAAATATTCTAAATTTATCCTGCATCGCATAGGTTTCGGCCACCGGTTGACAAGTAATATAACCTTGATGCGTGTTCAAGGCTTTGCCGAATCCAGGCTCGTCCGCCAATGCCGCCATACCTTTATTCGCCAATTTAACCACGTACGGCAAGGTCGCATCGGTCAATGCCACCGTCGAGGTCCGAGGGTACGCACCCGGCATGTTGCCGACACAGTAATGAATAACGCCGTGTTTTTCGAATACGGGATCTTCATGTGTCGTAACGTGCGAGGTTTCCACACACCCGCCTTGGTCAATGCTGACATCGACGATCACCGAACCGGCTTGCATGCTTTGCACCATGGCTTCCGTAACCACGTGCGTCGCGCGAGCGCCATGCATCAGCACGCCACCGACGACCAAATCGGCCGCGCGTACCCGTTCGGCAATGGTAGAGGGTGTAGAAATAATATAGTCGATTTCTCTGGAAATTTCGCGCTTCAAACGGTCGGCGTTTTCCGGAAATAAACCGGCAATCGTCACATTCGCGCCCAAACCCACCGCAGTCTTGGCCGCATGCTGACCGACCACGCCATCGCCGATAATCAACACATTGCCGTGGCGTTTGCCTAATACCGAGCCTAACATAACGCCTCTTCCACCCTTGTAAGTTGCCAGATAATGAGCCCCCATTTGCACCGCCATGTTCCCCGCCACCGCGCTCATCGGCGCCAGTAACGGCAAGCGTCCGTTGCCGTCTTCCAAGGTTTCGTAGGCGACTGCCGTCGTTTTCGCATTCAATAGTGCCTCGGTCAAAGCGAAAGGAACTCCGGCCAAATGAAAAAAAGTGAACACGATTTGCCGTTTCAGAAATTGATACTCGGACTCTATCGGCTCCTTGACCTTGACCACCAATTCTTTATCCCATGCTTGTTCGGTGTTCACGATCTGCGCACCGGCTTCTAGATAAAGCTGATCGCTAAATCCGGAACCGATGCCGGCGCCCTGCTCGACGAAAACCCGGTGCCCATGTTCGATTAATTGCCTGGCGCCGTCAGGCGTCAATCCAACTCGATTCTCTCTGGGTTTGATTTCTTTTATCAGACCGATCTGCATGACGTCGCCACCCTATCCCATCGTTTAAAAATAGATAGGTATGAGTATTGCTAAGCAATGTTGTCCTGTCAATGCCGGTAATTGGCCGAATTTCGGAATAAACAAATTCACATTAGTAAACCCCCCTATCGTTAAGTCACAATTTAACATGACAGCTAAGTAGACCCGGTCTAATTCGGCGTTCGCAAGCGCTGCAATTTACATAATTGTGATCAGGACGCCCGCCGTGTGTTGTTTTAGTTTTGCTGACACGCGAACGTAATAAATTTAATTTATAAAGCAAGCTTATTTTCATCATTCCACCGGTCAACGAATATGAAGTTGTTTGCGATAGGCGATAGTTTGACCCAGGGCTTCATGTCAGGCGCCGCAGCTCAGGCGAATCAGAGCTATGTCAAGTTGATAGCCAATGCTATACAAGCCTCTCCGTTCGATGTCTGCGATTACTGGCCTCGCGGCGGCATGCCGTTAAATCTTGAAGAGTTGCTGCGGACATTGGAAAAGCGCTTCGGAGACAATATCTTAGGCCCGATAGAATGGCCGCTGGCATCGAATGTCATCTCTAATTTTCTGGACTCGTCCGAAGATTACTGGGAAAGAGGACAAGGTGAGCTCACGGCTCCCTATCCTTTTCCGCAGCCCTATTTTCATAACAGCGCGGTCTGGGGCATGCGCATCGCCGACGCCTGGAATTTGAATGCCGCTCTCGCCCGAGACTTGGTCGAAATCGACAAAGACGCCCAAGGCGATGGTTGGTTTGCGATACCCGGCGCTCCTTTTTATCGCACGGTCAATCGCCTGTTAAATCCCCGGCAAACACCGGATTGCGATCGCCTTTCCGCTTTAGACTGGTTGGAAAAGCATGTCACCGGCTCGCAACCCTCCGATAATCAAGCCGGCGTCGAGAACTTGATAGTCTGGCTAGGAAACAATAATGTGCTGGGAACAGCGTTGTCGCTAAAGCCTCATCAGACCACCCCGATAGAATGGGCGGGCAAGACTTGTTTGCCGCACGAGCTGCCGCATTATGCGCGAGAGTTCCTGGATAACAATGAACCACGTAATTGGAATCTGTGGCGCCCCGATCATTTCGACGCCGAATACAGGGAATTGATTCGCCGTATCGACCTGATCATGAGCCGGAATCCGGAACACACCAATTGGAACGTTTTCGTCGCCAATGTGCCTCACGTCACCATTATTCCGCTGATCAAGGGCTTAGGCGAACAATACGTCATCAAACGACCCAATCGGCAAGGTCAGCCGGTCGACCGTATTTACTTCAAATATTACGCCTACTTCTTTTTGACCGAAGAGAATTTACATTCCGGTTGGGATTATCTGACCTTGCAGGACGCGCTATTCATCGATGACAGCATCGACCGCTACAATCAATCGATAGACCGAATCCTGAAAGAGTACAACGACCAGCATGAAACCAAGCGCTATCATCTAATCGACACTAACGATGCCTTGGCTAATTTGGCCTGGAAGCGTAACAACGGCATGCCTACGTACTCCTTGCCGGAACCGCTCAAATTCAGGTATCCGCCGGTCAATACCAAGTATTACAACGCAGCGTTCAACGGCGACAAAAACGTACTTAAAGACGGCGGCATTTTCAGCTTAGACGGCGTTCATCCGACTGCCATCGGTCACGGCATTATCGCGAGCGAATTTTTGAAAGTCATGCGTCAGGCGAATGTGACCGACAGTCGCGGCGAACTTGCCGACGACCATTCCCTGCCGTGGGAAGACATCATCCGTTCCGACACGCTCTATCAAAAGCCGATCGCTTTGGTCAAAGAGCTTTATCAACACCGCGAACTGTTCGATCTTTTCAAGCGCATCGGTAACATTTTCTGATTGAGTCAGCCCGTCTTGCGGCGGACCGGCAAACGATAATCCGCATCCACGGAATCGGCCTGGCTACAACGCTGTTTGAAATCGGAATCCGGTGGCCGTTAGCGGGATAGGTCAGCAATCTACCGGCAACTTTCTAATTTCGGCTACCAAACCGGCAATTTCCGTAGACAAGGGCGCTCGCTCCCCCATCAAGTAAGCCATCAATTCGCTATCTTCCAATTCCAATAAGTCCAAGAAGCCTTGCCTTTCCGTTTCATTTGCGATAGGGAAGCGCTGGTCCAAATATCGAGTCAGCATCAAATCCAACTCTAAGGTGCCGCGCCGGCAACGCCAGCGCAGCTTGTTCGGATCGATCATGAATAACCGCGTTGCACCAGCATTTTCTTGATTTCGGCGATGGCTTTGGCCGGATTTAGGCCTTTCGGGCAGGTCTCGGTGCAATTCATGATGGTATGGCAACGATAGAGTTTGAACGACTCGTTCAATTCGGACAAACGTGCGTCGTCCGCCGTATCGCGGCTGTCCGCCAGCCAACGATAAGCCTGCAATAAAATCGCGGGACCAAGGTAGCGGTCGCCGTTCCACCAGTAACTCGGGCAACTGGTCGAACAACAGGCGCACAGCACGCACTCGTACAGGCCGTCCAGTTTGGCGCGCTCCTCGTGGCTTTGAACACGTTCACTCCCTGTCGGCGCTTCAGCATCATTCGTCAACCAGGGCTGAATCGACTCGTATTGCTCGAAGAAATGCGTCATATCGGCAATCAAATCTTTGATCACGGACATGTGCGGCAAAGGGAACAGCTTGATCGTGCCTTTGTAATCGCTGATGGCTTTGGTGCAAGCCAATGTGTTGCGCCCATTGATATTCATCGCGCAGGAGCCGCAGACCCCTTCGCGGCAGGAGCGCCTAAAACTCAGCGTGGAGTCGATTTCGTTTTTGATTTTTAAAATCGCATCCAACACCATGGGTCCGCAATGGTCCATGTCGATTTCGTAGCTATCGACGCGCGGATTCTCGCCGGAATCCGGGTCCCATCGATAAACCTCGAAGCGGCGAACGTTTTTCGCGCCGTTGGCCTTAAAGGATTTACCTTTGTTAACCACCGAGTTTTTGGGCAAGCTAAATTCGACCATTAGTAAACCCTCTCTTTAGGCGCGATCACTTCGACTTCGTCGGTCAGTGTGAATAAATGCACGGGCCGATAATTAATCCTGACTTCGTTGTCTTCCCGCCAGGTTAATGTATGTTTCAACCAATTCTCGTCGTCGCGCTTGGGAAAATCTTCGCGCGCATGTCCGCCGCGGCTTTCCTGGCGATTGGCCGCCGCGGCCATCGTGACGTGAGCCTGGCCCAGCAAATTGTCCAATTCCAATGTCTCGACCAGATCGGTGTTCCAAATCAACGATCGATCGCTGACTTTCACCTCCGAAAACGAAGCCGCAACCTCGGCGATTTGCTTCACGCCTTCCTGCAAGGTGGTTTCGGTACGAAACACGGCCGCTTTCGATTGCATCGTGGTTTGCATGTCCAAGCGGATCTCGGCCGTTGAGCGGCTGCCGTTCGCGTGACGAAGCCGGTCGAAACGGCTAAGCGACTTTTCGCACGCATCCTTGAGCAAGGGCTTGTGCGGCATGCCGGGTTTGATCAGTTCGGCGCAACGTATGGCCGCTGCTCTGCCGAATACGACGATGTCCAGCAGCGAATTGGAGCCCAAGCGATTGGCGCCGTGCACCGACACGCATGCGGTTTCGCCGATGGCCATCAAACCGGGTATGACGTAATCGGGGTTGCCTTCTCTCAAGGTCACCACTTCCGCTTTGTAATTGGTCGGTATGCCGCCCATGTTGTAATGGACCGTGGGCAATACCGGAATCGGCTGCTTGGTGACATCGACACCGGCAAAAATGCGCGAGGTTTCGGCGATGCCGGGCAAGCGCTCGTGTATCAGGGCCGGATCCAGGTGTTCCAAGTGCAAATAAACATAATCCTTCTTTGGACCGACCCCGCGTCCTTCGTTGATTTCCACCGTAATGGCCCGGCTGACGACGTCGCGCGACGCCAAATCCTTGGCATGCGGCGCATAGCGCGGCATAAAGCGCTCACCTTCGGAGTTCGTCAAATAACCGCCCTCCCCGCGCGCGCCCTCGGTGATCAAACAGCCGGCCCCGTAGATTCCGGTCGGATGAAATTGCACGAATTCCATGTCCTGCAGCGGCAATCCGGCCCTTAATACCATGCCGTTGCCGTCGCCGGTAACGGTGTGGGCCGAAGTGCAGGAGAAGAAGGTCCGGCCATGGCCGCCCGTTGCCAATACGGTTTGATGCCCGCGAAACAGGTGTATGGAGCCGTCGTCCAAGCACCATGCCAGCACCCCCAGGCATGCGTCGTCCTCCATGATCAGATCCAAAGCGATGTATTCGACGAAAAATTCGGCTTTGTGTTTCAAGGCCTGCTGATACAGCGTATGCAGAATGGCATGACCGGTGACGTCGGCCGCCGCACAGGTCCGTTGCGCTTGGCCCTTGCCGAAATGGGTGGACATGCCGCCGAACGCGCGCTGATAGATTTTGCCTTCCGGGGTGCGTGAGAACGGAACGCCGTAATGCTCCAGCTCGATGACCGCCGGAATGGCTTCGCGGCACATGTACTCGATAGCGTCTTGATCGCCCAGCCAATCCGAGCCTTTGACCGTGTCGTACATATGAAAGCGCCAGTCATCCTCGCCCATGTTGCCCAAAGCCGCGCTGATGCCGCCCTGTGCCGCCACCGTGTGACTGCGGGTAGGAAACACTTTGGTGATACAGGCCGTCTTGAGACCTCTCTCGACCATGCCGAAGGTCGCGCGCAAGCCGGCTCCGCCAGCTCCCACCACCACGACGTCGTGTTGATGTTCGATGATGTTATATGCAGAAGCCATAGTTACCTTGCGTATATAGAATGAACGCGATTGCGCTTACCGCCGCAATACCCAAAATCAGAAAACACAGATTCGATGCAAAAATCACGCCCTGCCTAATTGAAATGGTCGATACGTAATCTTCGATGACGACTTGCACGCCCAACGCGGCGTGATAAATCACCGCGACGGACCAGATTGCGATGGCTGCCGCGTTAAGCGGCGACGTCAGCCAGTCGACGGTGTCGGCGTAAGATGCGTTCATGGCTTTGTTCAGGAACGCTAACAACCAAAACGACAAAGGAATAAGTAATAAGGAAGTGATACGCTGATGCAGGAAATGTGTGGTGGCATGGTTTGCCGATCTTCGGTCGGCCGTTCTGGATGTCATAAGATGCCCCGCTCGAACAGGAAGAAAGTCGTTGCCGTTAACGCGATTGAACCGATTAATTCAAGAACGGCGAAAATCGTCAGCCTTTCGCGCTCCAGACCTTTGCCCATGTCCCAAATCAAATGGCGTATGCCATGGCAAAAATGAAAGAACAGGGCAAAAATAAAGCCCCAGAAAATCAATCGACAGAACCATGTGGACATGAAAGCCTGCATACTCAGATACGGACTCTCGCCGGCGACGATGGTACCCAATACGTAAACGAACAATATCAGGCCTAGCGATAATAAAATACCGGTTATGCGGTGGGTGATGGAAATCAATCCGGTTAAGGGTAAACGGTAAACTTGCAGGTGAGGAGAGAGTGGTCTGTTTGCTAACATGGTTTACCCTAATGTGTTTGAAAAGTCGCCTCGCTAAAAATCGACACAACGGCCTTTTCGTTCCCAATCGCCGAAGCGAGTAGGTTCGGGGCCTTTCGGTCCGTCGACTTCTTTGGTTCGGCCGCTTTCGGTCGGCTGATTCGACTCAGGCAGCTTGTGTTGGACTGCCCGTGCCGAAAGTTCGCGATCGGTTTGATCGTTTTTCATGTCCATGTGACGAAAGATTTAGCGTTCGTTGATAGCAAGGTATTCGCGCCGCGTCGGGCCGATGTATAACTGTCTCGGCCGGCTAATGGGTATGGCCGACTCTTCCATCATTTCCATCCAATGCGCTACCCAACCGGCGGTTCTGGCTATCGCGAACATAACAGTAAACATTTCGACCGGAATATTCAATGCCTTATAGATAATTCCAGAGTAAAAATCGACATTGGGATAAAGTTTGCGCTCGATGAAGTATTCGTCCTTCAAAGCCTGTTCTTCCACGGCTAGCGCCAGTTCGAACAACGGGTCATTGGTTTGAGTCTTTTTCAATACCTCGTGACAGGTTTTCCGGATGATAGTCGCCCGCGGATCGAAATTTTTATAGACCCGATGCCCGAAACCCATCAAGCGGAACGGATCGTCCGTATCCTTAGCCTTGGCGATATATTTAGGCACGTTTTCGACCGTGCCGATTTCGGCCAACATGTTCAATACCGCCTCGTTGGCGCCGCCGTGCGCGGGCCCCCACAGCGCCGCGATACCGGCCGCGATACATCCGTAGGGGTTTGCACCGGTACTGGCCGCCAAGCGCACGGTCGACGTGCTGGCATTCTGTTCGTGATCGGCATGAAGAATGAACAAGAGGTTCAGAGCCTTGACGAAATCCTGATCGATATAATGGTCCTGATCGATATAATTTTGCGAGGAGCGCGAGAACATCATATTCAAGAAATTTTCGCAATAACTCAATTCAATCCTAGGATAAACAAACGGCCTGCCAACCGAGTGCCTATATGAGGCCGCGGCGATCGTCGGCATTTTTCCGATCAAACGGGTCGCCGCCACCATGCGTTGCTTTGGATCTCTGATGTTTAAGTCGCTATGATAAAAAGCCGATAATGACCCTACCACGCCGACCAGCATCGCCATTGGATGGGCATCGTAATGAAATCCGTCGAAAAATTTGCGTAAAGACTCGTGAATAATGGCCCTGTCGTTGATTTCAAGGTTGAAATCCCTTAACTGAGTTTCATTGGGCAATTCGCCGTTCAATAGCAAATAAGCCACCTCGGTGAATTCGCAGTTTTCCGCCAACTGCTCGATCGGGTAACCGCGGTACAACAACACGCCGTTATCGCCGTCGATGTAGGTAATTTTGCTTTTGCAACTTGCTGTAGAAATAAAACCAGGATCGTGAGTGAAGCAACCTAAGTCTTTATACAGGTTGCGGATATCCACCGTATCGGCGCCCAGCGTGCTTTTCAAAAGTGGGTATTCGACTTGTTTGCCGCTCCCCTTATGCTTTATCAGCAACGTATCATTTGCCATAACGTTCTCTATATCCTAAATGATTAGCTTACAAATCCGGACCGAATTATCACATAGGCAGATGCATACTCCAACCCGGCACCGTAATCGTTTAAATAGACTCTGCCGCAAGGAATAACGCTTAGCATTTGATTTCGTTATATAACTCTTGGTTTAGGCGCTCAGAATTTTGAGCGCCTGTTCAGCATATTCTTTCCATTGACTGTTATGCCAGAAATTTAAATACCGTTTGAACTGGCGCCTGGTCGATAGCAATGGAAAGGCATCGCCGGTAGCAAGCTCGACTATTTCCTTGCAACAACGATGAATCTCTTTTTTCGCCAATTTCTGGTCCGCCTCTTCGCCGTAGACGGCGCTCAGCAAGTGTAATTCGGCCAAGGTGCCTAATTCAAAAATTCGATTTTCCCCGGTCGCATTGCGGCACCCCCATTCCGCAATTTGACAAGCGGCCACCCAGGTTTTGCCGTATTCGTTCTTCAGTTGGCCGCTGTCGGTTTCGGTCTTAAATGATTTAAGAACGGCAAGAATCGATAAATGTTGCGTAATAACCCAGTCGTTGGTGGGCTGGGCTTCCAAAGCCTGTTTATAAAAATCCCTGGATACCTCATACGCCTTTTTACTGTCCACCGGTTTCTTGGCTAAAGAGTAAGCTATACCGATACGCTTCTCGCTCGCGGCACTGACCCCGAAACGCTCGGCAACTTCTTCAGGCGACGAAGTCTTATCCAGCTCTTTACGCCAATTTTTGAGGTCGGTTCGTATCGATT
The DNA here is from genome assembly GCF_054172045.1 of Methylomonas sp. MgM2. Classification (NCBI taxonomy): domain Bacteria; kingdom Pseudomonadati; phylum Pseudomonadota; class Gammaproteobacteria; order Methylococcales; family Methylococcaceae; genus Methylomonas; species Methylomonas sp. MgM2. Next base: position 51,310 of record NZ_JBSYXO010000007.1, read on the forward strand.
CGCACAGACTGGTCAGCTCCTCCATTTGTTGGCCATCAAGGACATCGATCGCTTTAGATTGATCCCCCGTATCATTGAGACCCAAGAGTTCGTCTATTCGGGCAAATTTGCAATTCACTTTTCTATGTGTCTGCTTATCCCTGAAACAATGAACCTGTTGATCAAAATCCTTAGGCAAGGTTGAATAGGCCACTATACTGGCCCAATCATGAGTTCCGGGTGAATCGGTTCGCAACCGCTGCCTTAGATCATATAGCACCCAGCGAGGATCTTCGCCGCTAAGCATGCCTTTGTACAACACTTCGGCCGCAATGGCCGACGCCTTCATCCACAATGGAAACTGAGAGGCAATGACCCACGGAATACCGGCGGCGTTTAACTCGTGCGCGATGCTCCCTCCCGGCGTAATCACCGTTTCGATATTGCCGGAATCACAGGTCGCCAGCGTGACAACCGTTGGCCGAAACCGCGCCGTGCCGGACGAATCGCGCGCTGTCAGCGCGATCGCAAGACGTTCGCCATCGACGACATCTTTGGCTTGATCATAGTCGTTGCATAATGCCACGCCATAACGATCTTCGCCCGCATACTTGTAAGTATCGCCATGCGCCAAGATATGAACATGCGTATATTCATTTGATGCGCACTCTTTCCGTATTTTTTCCAGACTGGCGTTTGGTAGAACGGTCAATAATTTCTTGATTGCCGGCAGGCGCTCGGCGTGGCTATCTTTTCTCGGAACCCATGGTTCTATCGCTTCGCGAAGCGCTTGCAAATGTGTCTGAGAAGGGACGTAAAGACCATCCGGCGCAGCAAACGCAAACAGGATTCGTGGCGTACGGTTCCAGTTAACCGGCAGCGGCGTTCCCCGCCTGACTTCGCGAGTAATGCTTATCGGCATACGCATCTGCAAAAACAGCGGCGATCCCGAGCCCGGAAAACCATCCGGCCCGACGGTAGCCTCGAAAGGAATCATACCGAGTTCCAACCCCGATAAAGACAGCCTCAGGTGTATCAACTTGCTGTTTTCCAAACAGGCATTGCTCAACTCGGCCAAAAAGGCCGGCACTTGTCCGAAAACGCCGCCTATCGTCTCGCCGATATCGCGCACTTCCGACTGTCGCTGCTCGTCTGTAGCGGGATCCTTTTCCGCCGGATAACGTAAGCGTCTGAGTCGCATCAACAACTGCCTATGCTCAAACGGCATCCGCACTGTGACCGGTCCACCCTCGCCGCATAACGCAATATAAGGCGTTAATGGGGAAAGCAACTGATTGTGTGCCGGGCCAGGTCTAAGCAACTCGAGTTTGACATTGCCGATCGTGGCATCGTTAACTGTTTTCATATCAACCCCTGGCAAATGCTTTCACTTCGGTTGGCATCCCTTTGCCGTCGCCTTCGACGCGGCTGAGGCGTCCTACGATTTTTCCGTTTTCTTTTTTAATCGATACGGCACTGGTTTGATTCAGCACAAACGGCACTTTTTTGCCGGTCGCGTCTTTAAATTCCGCTTTGTCTATCAGTTCCATCCGCCCTTGCCGATCGACTAAAAGTTCATAAACGGGTTTAAAGGAAGCCTGATCCTTCAACATGGTACCGGTAAAACGGAGCAAACGTATCCAAGTGCCGCAATTGAAATAAAAGCGGTTATCGCCCATATCGATCGCCCGTTCTAAATGCGTGTGGCCGGTCACAACGAAATCGATCGAATCGCCTATGTTAGCGGTCACGTCATTAAAAGTGTCGTCTTTATTATCGAGCACGAAAGTCTGATCGTCTTTTAGCCAGTCCAAAAGCGCGCGCCGCAACGCTTCGTCCTTAGATACTCCGGTTAAACGGTCCCAGATCAATTGCGGCACCCCTAGCGCCTCTTCCGGAGTGGCTACCAATGCCGACGGCTGTCCTAAATTTTTCTCGGCTTCCAGCAACATCTTATCCACATCTTCCGGCACATCGCCTCGCTGAGCCTTGATGCCGGCCGTGAGATTAGGTCCTAACAACTGGTCGACCCTAAGCTCCGACGCTTCCACTTGCTCATGAGGTATGAAACCTTCCGCCGACAAACGTTGATCTTTCTGTTTGTTTCCTTTGATTTTTTCGCCGATGATGGACGCCAATTTTGCGATTTTTGTTGCTTGGCTTGGGTCAAGTACCAGCAGCGTTCCTACCGCTGCGTTGGTTTCGGGTTTCAGTAGATCGATCCATTTATAGGTCTTTTTCACCTCGTTCATCACTTCTTTGACCATACGGGTACCGGCATTGGGGCACCATTCGCTAGGATCGAGCGAACGGTCGGCGTTCAGACGGCGGGAAACTTTGGCTAAGTCTTCATAGCGGTTGTAATTCCAGGCATCGACTTCGTTGCCATGGGTGCAATAGACTTTTGCATCGCCGACCGTGCAAGTGTAACCGGCGCCGGTGGTTGAAAATATAATACGGGCCCGCTTTAACAAGTCGTCGCCCGCCAACCGCCAGACGATCAAACTTTGCACGGTCGGAAAAGCCATCTCGATATCATGGTTGCCTATCACAAAGACCAAGCTGCGCCGCTCTTTTCCGACAAATTTTTCCAACGCGTCCCAAACGACTTTAAATGAATCATCTTCCATAATGCGTTGAACCGTTTCAACAGCGTCATCGACAGCGACATAACCTTTGATATCTTCCGCCAACGTATCAAATACGTCGCCGTTCAGTACCAGAGCGACCTTTCCCTCCGGAGCTTGTTCAGATACCCATCCGATATACCCGGCCAATCGACCGGTTTCCCGCAATATCTGAAAGCCGGTTTTACCTCCCATATGGATGTCCGAGATCACATGTACTTCATCGTATTCGGGGAATTGTTTGAAAGCGGTCATGGTTAGTCCTCGCTGGCTGATGATGTTTGTAAACTAAAAATTCGTTTCGGATGCGTAGTCAGATTGCCTATCCTTCTTAACCGTCATCCAAATCAACTACAGTGCTTATCTATTTAATGCTTACCCGGTGTTAACGGCCGCTACGCCGGCTCAAAATACTGCGCGCAAAACCAAGCGTCGAATTTTATGTGAGTATAGTCACAATTTGACATCCGATGACAGGAAATGCGACTAGCCGCATCAAGCGGAGTTAAAAACATAGACTATTGATTTTTAGAATATTTTTTACCGGAACCCTTGAACTTAGAATCTAAGGGGATCGATTCGTATATCCTATAGATCAACGCCTTATCTTATGCCTGTCTTTAAATCATGCCCGCTAATCGGCCGCGCCGACAGGACAATCCGTTTTCGAAACTGACCGGTTTTTCAGGCTTTGATTAAGCATGCCGGGCGTAACGTCGGAGTCAAAACGCATTCAGATCGGCAGGTATCCTAGGTATGATTTCCAACAGATCTTCCGACTTGACCACTTCCAAAAAAGCTTCAGTTTGCGAGCCGCTTATAGCGTACTCGCTACCGTCCCACATGGCCGCACGCAACACGATGCTGGCACTGTTTACCGGTAACGGCAAAGATATCCGTTCTGACCAAGTCAGATAACCGTTAATCGGCGCCTGCGGGCTTATGATCTGTCTATCGAAGTATTCTATCCATTGCCATTCGCAGGCCTGATAGGGATGCTCACCCGCATTCGACCCTTTTTTGCCGGCATCCAATCGAACTTCAATGGCAAAACCCCGTTCATCGTTGGACGCAATAGAACATCCCTTGCCAGCCTCTCCCCACACTCTCACTTGCTGAAGCGACGCCGGCATGATCCGCCAACCCGTTTCGTGCGGACCTTGAGACAATATCTTGGACTCGCCCCGCCCCGCCCAATAGAACTGGCGACTTCCTTCCCATGTGTCGCGCACGCTATCCCGGGTCTTGACTTGCAACGTAAATTCAGCCAGCGTTTGCGGTAATTGCAGTACCGGGAGAACGACCCATTCCCGCTTTTTTTTCGAGCTCAGATAACCGAATTCAAGATTGCTAAGCTTGGCTTTGGTTCTATCGAATTCAAAGTGAGATAAGGGTATCGAAAAAACCGCTTCCCGATTGGATAACGAAATTCGGCGGGCAAATTTACCGTCCGACAGCTTAATTCTTGGATCGGCCTTCTTGAAATTAATGCCGCGGATCTTAAACTCAACCGCGCTACTTACTCCCGGATAAATGATGCGTGGCGCGTAACTGAAAACAGCCGGTTTGCCGTGAAACAACGTCGCATTAGAGTCGGCCAAGGTTGTCAGTTCGGAAACCATCATCGAGGCCTGATTCTGGCTATCGCTATCTTGCATCAATTTTTCGGCGGCGACATAGGCAACTTCGACGAATTGTCGTTGCGGCTTGTCCAATGCCAGGTAAACCTTATCTTCAAAACCATTATTCGCTTTTTCCCAAGTATCGGTGATACTCTTTAATTCGGTTCCGCTTTTAAATAGCCGGTAATTTCCGTCGTTTTCAGCCAAATCGACAACGCCGTTAACGGACAGACGAATATCTTCCAATAATCCAGCCACGCTCGCGTCTCGGGCAATCAATTCGGGTGCGATATTCAGCTGGGCGGAAGCGCCATGACTACGAATACACGTAAGCATTATTAGAATAAAGATCGTCGCGGTTTTGTTCATAACTGTTGCCTCGGCCGAGCAAAAACCCGTTTGAATTTGGCTACACTGCCGTGGGTAAAGTAAGGCAGATGAGGTGTATCGTATTGTTGGCGATTTGAAACACAAAGATTACTTGTTCAAAAATAAGTTAATTCCTCGTCATTTGACCATGCGATTTTCGCCACGATATGTATAAATACCAAGCCCGTATGAGCCACTCATACGGTTTTACAGACTTCGCAATTTTATTTTCAGTTCAACCGAATTTCATGAGGTAACGATTAGAAATAAATCGATAGATACAACGAGCCTTATATTTAGTTTTGGAGCTGTAAATTCAATTATTTCTTTTATTCAATTGCTGCTTCGACTATAACGCTTACTCAGGAGCCTAAAATGGAAACTTTCACTCGCTTTGAGCCATGCATTTCTTTAGCATAAATCGTTGCCGCTGGTTTTTATTTGCGCTGACTGTCGTTCTGCAATTTTCGCCGGAGATGCAGGCGTTTGCCGATCGAACGAACTCAAAAGGTCACATTTTGCAACTGGACATCGAAGGCGCGATTGGCCCCGCCACCAGCGATTACCTCGAGCGTAATTTGGACAAAGCTTCAGAAACCGGCGCAAAAATCATTTTGCTGCGCATCGATACGCCCGGCGGTTTGGATAGCTCTATGCGGGAAATCATCAAAAAAATCGTCGCCTCGCCCGTTCCCGTCATTGGCTATGTGGCGCCGGAAGGTGCTCGCGCCGCCAGCGCCGGCACTTATATCCTTTATGCCTGTCATGTCGCGGCCATGGCACCGGCTACCAATCTCGGCGCTGCGACACCGGTACAAATCACCGATCTCGACTCTTTAACGGATCGGGATAAACAAGACGATGCGTCTAAGTCTTCGAAACCCGCCGGCCACGCGATGAAGGATAAGATCATCAATGATGCCGTGGCCTACATTCGCGGCCTGGCCACCATGCGCGGCAGAAACGTCGAATGGGCCGAAAAAGCGGTACGCGAAGCGGCCAGTCTGCCGGCCGAAGAAGCCTTGAAACTAAACGTTATCGACCTGATCGCAAGCAACAATGCGGAACTGTTGAGTAAGCTCGACGGCTATAAAGTCAAGGTACAAGGTCACGAAATGAGCTTACAAACCCAAGGACTCACGATCGAGCATGTCGCACCTGATTGGCGTAGCGAACTTTTAGGGGTCATCGCTAATCCCAATATTGCCTATGTTCTGCTGCTGATCGGGTTGTACGGTCTCGCCATGGAGTTCGCCCATCCGGGTGCTGTCGTTCCGGGCACGGTCGGGGCCATTTGCCTGTTGCTGGCGATGTACTCCCTGCAAATGTTACCGGTTAATTATGCCGGCATCGCATTGATCGTGTTGGGCGCCGGCTTGATGATCGCGGAAGCCTTCGCCCCAAGCTTCGGCATACTCGGCATGGGCGGCATCAGCGCATTTATCTTCGGTTCGGTCATACTAATCGATACCGAGGCGCCCGGGTTCGGCATCAATAGAGGCCTGATCGGTGGCTTTGCGATCAGCAGTGCCGCCTTTTTTGTTCTGGCTCTAGGCATGCTGCTAAAGATTCGGCGCAAACCGGTTGTCAGCGGGAAAGAAGAACTTATCGGCGCCATAGGCGAGGTTTTGGAAGACTTTGCAGACATCGGCCGGATACGCGTGCATAGCGAGACATGGCGTGCACAGACCGACTGTCAGCTTCATAAAAGCGAAAAAGTCAGAATCACCGGCGTATCCGGCTTGCTGCTGACCGTTATCCCCTATCGAGCAGAGGAGAAGCACTCATGATTGGCTATTTCTTTTACATCTTCGGCAGTATTTTGTTTCTACTCCTGATTAGCGCATTCAGGATTCTGCGCGAATACGAACGAGGCGTGATCTTCATGCTTGGCCGCTTTTACCAGGTCAAAGGTCCCGGTTTTATCATCGTGATCCCGCTTATCCAGCAAATGGTGCGGGTCGATTTGCGCACCATCGTCATGGATGTTCCGACACAGGACGTCATTTCCCGCGACAACGTCTCGGTCAAGGTCAATGCCGTCGTGTATTTTCGCGTGATCGAACCGGACAAAGCCATCATCCAGGTGCAAAACTTCTACGATGCGACCAGCCAGCTGGCCCAGACTACCTTGCGCTCCGTGCTGGGCCAGCACGAACTGGATGAAATGTTGGCCGAGCGTGAGCGCTTAAATGTCGATATCCAAAACATCCTCGACCAACAAACCGATGCTTGGGGAATTAAAGTATCTAATGTCGAAATCAAGCATGTGGATCTGGACGAAAGCATGGTCCGCGCCATCGCCAAACAAGCCGAAGCCGAACGCGTGCGGCGAGCCAAAATCATTCATGCCGAAGGTGAAATGCAGGCATCCGAAAAACTGGCTGGCGCTGCCGCTATTCTGGCGGAACAACCACAGGCCATCCAATTACGATATCTCCAAACCTTGACTGAAATCGCCGGCGACAAATCGTCGACTATCGTGTTTCCTTTACCCCTGGATATGTTGAAAAAAAATAATAACTAACTGGTGTCGTATGATAAACGCGCATATTAAATAGTCATTTTTAATCAACCGGGCATCTTAGTGCATTGCCCCCCGAACATTCCGGATCCCATATGACGACTGCTAACAATGACACCAAAAATATCGCGGCAATCCCGGAAACGGAAATTGTTGAAATCGTTGCTAAGCAGCATGCGTTTTTTAAAACGGGTGCAACAAAAAGCTATCAGAGCCGTATTGAAAACTTAAAAAAATTAAAGTCCGCGATTATCAAATACGAAGATGAGATACATTCCGCTTTAAAACAGGATTTAGGTAAACCTGAATTTGAATCCTATCTTTCCGAGACCGGTTTCAGTCTTCTCGACATTTCGGAAACCATCGGTAAATTGAAACGATGGATGAAGCCGAAGCGGACATTAACCTCTTTGCTGACCCAACCCGGCTCTAGTCGAATCCATTATTCGCCGCTGGGCGTAAATCTGATTATTGCACCTTATAACTATCCGATTATGCTGACCTTTTCGCCATTAATCGCCGCAATAGCTGCAGGCAATACAGCCGTGCTGAAAACATCGGAAATGACGCCGGCTTGTAGCGCCGTGATTCGCCGGTTGATCGGCGAAATCTTCGATGCGGAATATATTGCCTATATCGAAGGGGCGGTCAAAGAAACGACGATTCTTCTGCAACAAAAATTCGACCACATTTTCTTTACCGGCAGTCCTAGAGTCGGATCCATCGTTATGAGTGCGGCGGCAAAACACCTAACGCCGGTAACTTTGGAGTTGGGGGGCAAGAGTCCTTGTATTGTTCATGATGACGCCAAACTGGATATTGCCGTGAAACGCATTGTCAGCAGCAAATTCCTGAATGCAGGCCAGACCTGTGTGGCACCGGATTACGTCATGGTTCATCGCTCCATTAAAGAGGAATTTCTGACCCGGATTAAACACCGCATTATCGCCGTATATGGCGAAGATGCCGGTTCCAGTCCCGATTTGGGCCGTATTGTCAACGACAACCATTTTAAGCGTATCTGCGGATTAATCGATCAACAAAAAGTCGTTGTCGGAGGGCGAAGCGATAGCTCCACCCGTTTTATCGCGCCAACGGTAATGCGCGATGTGACTTTGGCCGACAAAGTGATGTCCGAAGAAATTTTCGGTCCGATATTGCCTGTTTTGGAATATGAAACGCTAAACGATGTATACAAGGTTGTCGAAGAATTACCGCACCACCCGCTGGCCTGCTATGTGTTTAGCGAAAATCCGGAAATCCAGCAAGAAATCGTAAACTCCATCCAATCCGGAGGTGCCTGCATCAATAATTGCGTGTTCCATAGCGCTAATCCCTATCTGCCTTTCGGCGGAGTCGGTGAGAGCGGCATGGGAGCCTATCACGGATTTCACGGATTTGAATGTTTCTCGCATAAAAAAGGCGTTCTGAAAACAGCGACGTGGATAGATATCCCACTGACTTATGCTCCTTACCGCAACAAGGTAAACATACTGAAGAAAATTATGCGTTAAGTAAGGCTGCAAAAATCGCGCTATCCTTATGACGCTAAAGATTAACCCTTGCAGTCAAAAGGCCGCACAAACCTTATTACGGCCGTTTTGCTTCGCCTCGTAAAGCCCTTTGTCTGCACGGTTGAGCAGCATATCCAGATTATCCTCCACTGAAATCATAGAAGTCATGCCAATCGAAACCGTAAATCGTATCGGCAAGCCATCTTCCAAAGGTACCGGCGTATTGCTTATTGCCTCCCGTAAGCGTTCAGCGGCATCTAACGCTTTATCCTTGTCGGTTTCCGGCAACATAATGGCAAACTCCTCACCGCCGATACGGCCGATGATATCGACTTCGCGCAAAATTTCCTTACAGACCTTCCCAAGCTTTATTAGCACCATGTCACCGGCTTTATGGCCGTGCAAATCATTAATCTCTTTGAAAAAGTCGATATCCATCATATAGAGCGATAGCGGAATTTTGTAGCGTACCGCGCGGCTAAGCTCTAACTCCACTAGCTCCATGAAATATCGACGGTTATTGACGCCGGTGAGGAAATCAGTTCGGGCCTGTTGCTCCAATGTTTGTTGGAATAGCTTATGTTCCGTGATGTCCCGGGTAATCCCCAGCAAACTGGTGATGTTTCCGTTAGCGTCGCGCAGCGGAGTCGCGTGGGTTTCAAGCCATCGCTCGGCACCCTTCTTACCTTTGATGAGAAATTCCAGCGTGGCCGACTCGCCTGCACAAACTCGTTTATGCAATTTGGCAAACGCTTTTCGGTAGCCGACTTCGATGAACTCGAACCAGCCTGATTGCCGCGCCTCTTCCAGACTGTCGACTTCCAGCATTTTCAATCCGGCCGGGTTTATGTCATCGAGACGGCCGTCGACCGACAGAACTTTAACGCATTCAGGTTCGGTCTCGAAAATTGCCTTTAGATACTCTTTTTGCTGTTTGAGTAGCGCCTCGGCCTGCTTTAGCTCATCGATTTGACGGGTAAAGGCCAGTTGAACCGGTTTTCCACTCTCAAACTGAAAAGGCACCGCTCGGGTCTCCACCCAATGCCGACTCCCATGTAGTCCGACAACTTCAAATTGCAGACTGCCCGGTTCGCCATCGCATACCCGCTCGTTAAATGAGGCATACATCTCGCGGTATTCCGGCGCCACGAAGGAATAAACGCATTGTCCTAAAAGCGCCGTTTCCGACTCGGCCTCAAACAGCGCGAGTCCGGCCGGGTTCATTGCCAACAAAATCCCATCCTCGGATACTAGTTTTACGCACTCCGAAGTCGAATTAAGAATAGCGCGTAAATGACTTTCGCTTTGCTCGACCAATGCCTGCGCTTGCCTGCTTTTAGTGACATCTTCTTGAATGACGACGACCTCCATGATTCGTTTATCTTCGCCCTGCACAGGATAGGCGAACGTCCGAATCCAAAGCGTACCGCCGTTGCTCGGTACTTGCGGCGTCTTGGCTTTGTCGTATTCAACCACGGGTATCTCGACGCATTCGCCGGAAAATGCCTTCTTGAGCCACGGCAACACCCCTAGCTCCTCGAGTTGGCGGTCTTCGAGAACGTTATATTGTTCCAGCGCGGAAAAAGGGGTATTCCACAACTTTTCCCATGCCGCGTTGACGCGCAGCGTGATGCCATCCGGCGAAAACACTTGTATAGCCAAGGGCGAACGCTCGGCCAAGTTACGATATCTGAGTTCGCTGTCCCGTAACGCGGTCAAAACCTGTTTACGTTCCGTGATATCTCGATCGATGCCCTGGTAGCCCACAAACTCTCCGGCCGGGTCGAACAAGGGCCTGCCGCTGGATTCAAGAATGACCATACGACCATTTTTATGTAAACAGTTTTTTTCCAATAGGAAAAACGGACGCTTGTCGCTGACAATATCGGCAAAGGCTGTATTCAACCTGACCGCCTCTTCGGGAGCCATGAAGTCGGACGGAAAACGCCCAAGCACTTCCTCCGGCGAATAGCCGAGTAGCTTGGTCACCAGCGGACTGGCATAAGTATATTGTCCGGTTTTATTAATCGCCCATACCCAGTCGGTCGATGTCTCGACCATCGCTCGAAAACGGGCCTCCTGCTCCTGCAAATCCCTTCGGACTTTATCGAGTTTGGGAACGAGCAAAATCCATCGCCAAAAGCCGATGAACAACAGAATGTCGCCGCCAAGATAGCCAACCACTGTTTTCAAAAAGACGGTAACGGGCGTGTCGCCGATAATGACGAACTTGCTCAGCATAGGAAAATTATCGGTGATATCCAGAATAGTGGCGAACAAAATCAAGGAAACACCCAAAATAATTTCGCGCCATCCATCCAACCGCATCAACGATTCCTTGCGCCCTCTTTGCCACAGCAAAATTAAAAGCATCGCAATAACGGATGCGCGCAATGTTTCGATCGCAATATCCAAGATATTCATAACTTTTTCACATAGCTGACCAGTATCATTCTGTGCATCTGATTTAACGAAAAACTAATCAATGAAGACAAATCGCGGAAAGAATCTAATGGTTAATATTTCGAACAGCAAGACCGAAAAAGTCAATGCCCATGGATGATAGCGATTGATCTTCGTCTAAATCGTCCTTTCCGCGCGGAGCGAGATTATCATAGATGACGCAAGCATTTGGTTTAGCTCTCTACCTCAGCCGAGATTAATCAAAAATCAACTGAAAAACATGATCCCGGCGGCACTTTCGGCAAATGTTAAGCGATGAATTTGACGCAACGCCGTGGTAACGACCATGGTTATCTGTAAATTACAGGGCGATGTTGCGCGATGCAAACCAGGCTTGTGGTACAAAGGTTCCCACGCAAATCATGGGAACCGTGTAAGGTCGGAAGGGTATTGTAGGTTCAGCGAGCGACTAAACCGGTAAAACCGGCTGGCAGAGAGGGAGCATGACACGGAGCAAGCATCGGAAGCGCTAACTGATACTTTTTAAGTAACGTGCCAAAAGAGTGTATACTTGCCGCCAATTCAAGCTCTATAGGCTATCCGATCATGCGGTCAACTGAGTCAAGACATAGACAGACTCTGATTGGAATCTCTTGCCAAAAGACGGTGTTGGAATTACATATTTTAGAACCCGCTTATCCGCAATTTTTGCTCATGCAAACATCTTTCTTCGACACTTGAGAACTGACGTAGCTTGGAGAAAAGTCATGAAAACTGAACATTTAACAAGAATGCCTCGAAATCGAATCGTATCAATGTTATGTGTTTGTATCGGACTATACGCTGTTACTGGAGAAATTAATGCCGAGGAATCATACCAGGGCCAAGCGACTCAATTGAATAAACATTATAGTTTTTCAGAAATTGCTATAGAGTCGGTAACCGGTGATGTGTACTCCGCTGAGGCCGCAGAAAAATGGCAGGACCTATCCTACAGCGACTTTTTTAGCAAAGGCTGGGACAAACCCTGGATCAGCCCCCCGAACGGCGGTGGAGGTGCTCCTCGACAAGGCTGGCTAAACGCGTACGAAGGTGTTTTTTATCGTTTGGGTATTGCGGTATTCGGCTGGCAACACGATTTCGGTAATAGTGGCGATGGATATTCAGGCAACCTTGTCAACTTTACGCCAATCAACCAACGATTTGAAATCCAAACGGATATTTCAATGGTTTCGAACAGTGCAGCCTCTACCAGTAATCCGCAAACGAATTTCGGCGACTTTAAAATCACCCCCCGTTTTATGTTGTCGGAGAGCAAAAATCTGACGCAGACATTCAACATCACCTTTAGAACGCCTACCGGAAACAGTAACAACCTCGCGCAAAATATTGCGGCCATCACGCCTGACTACCAATTTTGGGCCAACTGGTGGAAAGGCTTAGTAGTGCGAGGCGGTGCCGGCTTCTTTATCCCCTATGGCGGCGATTTAAATGGTTCCGGTGCTCGCAGTTTATTCAACGCCAATTTAGCCGTGGGCTACTATTTTACGCCGCATGATTTCACACCAATTGGTGATATGGTCTGGTACGTTTCTACCAACCTAAGCCAGCCGATCGACAATCGCGCGGAAACCAGTCATACCTTTGTATCGCTAACACCAGGCTTCCGCACCCATATGGGCGGCGATTGGTATTTGCTTGGCGCTGTAGAGGTGCCGGTAACGAATCCCGAACCCTTCGATTATCAAGTACTTGGCGGCATCATGAAAGTATTTTGATTTTTACGCTTCGAGTCAGATAAATATTTTGTTCTCAATAACTTTTGAACTAAAATACCAATTGTCGCGTGATAACAACCAAACGTGGGTATTGTGGTACTATCAGTTGAACAATTCACAACTACGACATAAGGATATGCTTTGCTATGCGAGTCAAAAAATTCAGGCCGTCCAGTCTTAATGATGATACTGCCAACATAATAGTTATTTACTATTGTTCTTAAAAGAGGATTGTTTATGTTGAAAAAAAGATGGTTGTTGTTTGCTGCGTTGTCAGCGTTTGGCGCCGTGTCGATGGCTCGTGCTGCGGAGTTTCTCGATGATAGATGGTATGTTGCGCCATTCGGCACCTTTGTCCAACCCGGTGGAGATCGAAATGCCAGCGGTGGCTGGGGCGGCGGCATGGGTTTTGGAAAAATTCTGAACGAGCGGTTAAATATAGAGCTCAAAGGCTTTTATCAAAACATCGGCGGCAGTAATGGCAACGGTAATTGGGACTTAACCGGCGGTATGGTAGACACCCAATTTTACTTCATGCGCGATACTGTTTCCCCATACGCGGTCATCGGTTTGGGCGGGATGAACTCTAGCCACAATGGTAACAGTGGGGCGGGCTTCATTGGTGAAGCCGGTGTAGGTCTCACCTATGAATTGCACGATAACTTCTTGATTCGTACCGACGTGCGTTACCGCTACAACAACAACTTCAATGCCCAGTTGCAACCTGGCACCGATGAGTTCAATGATATGGTGTTAAATGTCGGCTTCGTGGTGCCGTTCGGTGACAAGCCGAAACCGGTCGTTGCTAAGGCGCCAGAGCCGACCCCCATACCGGCACCGGTTGTGGCGGATTGCTCCACGATGGACGACGACCATGACGGCGTTAACAATTGTAACGACAAATGCCCGGGTACTCTGCCAGGCGTTGAGGTCACTATGCATGGATGCTGGGTCCTGCATGTCAATTTTGACAACGACAAGGACATCATCAAACCACAGTATTTTGAGGAACTGGACCACGCGGCTGCAACTATCAAAAAATTTCCTGACACGAAATTCGAAGTACAAGGCCATACCAGTAAAACAGGTACTTATAAACATAACCTGGATTTGTCTGAACGTCGTGCATTAGCGGTCAAAAAATACCTGACCAAAGGTAGTCAGTCACCCAATATCACTTCAAAAGGTTATAGCTGGGATCAACCCATTGACACCAATGAAACCGAAGAAGGCCGCGCCAACAACCGTCGCGTGCAGTTGGAAGTGAACGGCAAAGTTCAGGAGCCTATGAGACCCTAACGATTTAGCTTCCACGTCTTTTTGAGACTGGCGTAAAAGTTAAACCGGCTCATTCTACTTTCGGGACGATTACATGGGATGCAGAAGATAGAGCAACGCAAGGCGCGGTTGCCGAGAAGGTGAGGATAAGGGGATATCAATTAAACCCCGGATTGTATATCCCCATCCGCCCCTCTCCCGAGGAGCGCTTCTGCCATTCTCTTTATAGGGAAGCGTTCTCGGAAACCCGCGTTCGAGCGGGTTTTCTGTCTAGGGTTAATATTAAATCGGCGAAACCACTGAACCAAACATTCAAAAACCACACAACCTAACTTACTGTATGGACCGGATATGTATTTTTATGGAGGGGGAAAGATCATCACAATCGCCGCGAACACTGCAACACCACCTTTATCAGCATAAAAGCTAAATCCAGCACCATCATGGCGTCACCAGCCAGACATAAAACCTGCAAGATAGCCGGCTCGTATTGGAAGTGCTTTTTCGCTCTTGGCCAAGCCAGTCATGGACCGACCATAGACACCCGGGTTATGTTGATGGGCATAAGATCTCAAGATCGCTGGCGATGCGCAAGTTACCCCGTCCGCAGCATAACTACGTTAATCACAAAAGCGCTGTATTGCTATCGGTGTGCGTGTTTGCCGTACTCACAATCTCATGCGCAATGATGAGAATTTAGCTTGAACACCAGCATATTTAAATGCACCGATATTAAGATCGCGTTATGACACAAACAAATACCGAAATATCCGCCGAGCCGCAGAGAGAGCCGCCTAAAATGCCCGGCGCGTTGCCGCTGGTCGGCCATATGCTCGAATTCGGCAAAAATCCGTTTGAATACATGATGAAACTCAGAAAGACGCTGGGAGAAATTGGCGAGTTTCGTATGTTTCATCAAAAAATGGTACTAATGACCGGTCCTGAAGCGAATGAAGCTTTTTTCCGCGCACCCGATTCTCAGCTAGACCAAAGCCAAGCCTATAAAATCATGACGCCTATTTTTGGCAAAGGCGTGGTTTTTGATGCGCCGCCGGATAAAAAAGACCAGCAACTTAAAATGCTGATGCCGGTATTGCGCGATAAACCGATGCGAGGATATGCGCAAGTGATCGTTCAAGAAGTCGAACAAATGATTTCCGACTGGGGCGATACCGGCGAAATCGATTTGCTTGAGTTCATGAAAGAACTCACCATTTACACTTCCAGTCACTGCCTGTTGGGTGACGAATTTCGTTACGAACTAAACGAAGAATTCGCTAAAATCTATCATGATCTTGAAAAAGGCGTAAATCCTTTAGCTTTTGTTTTTCCATATCTGCCGTTACCGGTGTTTCGCCGCCGCGATAAAGCGCGGGCTAGACTGCAAGAATTAGTTACGGAAATCATTGCCAAAAGAGCGCAAAAGGCACAAAAAAGTGAAGATGCGTTTCAGATGCTGATCGACGCCCAATACGATGACGGCAGCAGACTGTCTGCACATGAAATTACCGGCATGCTAATCGGCACTATATTCGCCGGCCATCACACCACCGCCGGAACAGCGGCTTGGACTTTACTGGAATTAGCCCGTAGACCTGAATACATGGAGCTAGTGCTGAACGAATTGGACGCCAGTTTCGGCATCGACGGCGAAGTGACTTTCCAATCTTTACGTGAAATTCCGTTATTGGAAAATGTCATAAAAGAAGTATTACGCCTACACCCGCCGTTGATATTCTTAATTCGCAAAGTCATACAAGACTTTGAATTCAAAGGTTATGCGGTAAAGGCGGGTAAATACGTCTGCACTTCGCCCCGCGTATCGCATCGCATCGCGGAGGTATTCCCCAATCCGGAAAAATTCGACCCGGATCGCTATACCGAGGCACGCCAAGAAGATGCAAAACCCTTCAGCTGGATTGCCTTCGGTGGCGGCAAACATAAATGTTCCGGAAACGCTTTCGCCATGCTACAGTTGAAAGCGATTTTTAGCATCTTATTGCGTCGATATACCTTTGAATTGCTTGATGACAAAGATGCCTATCAGGACGACTTCACGCAGATGGTGGTACAACCGGCGACGCCTTGTCGCGTTCGTTATATCATGCGGAAAAAGCTTAAGCGCGATGTAAGGGAGTCAACCGAGAATGCCGTCCGGGAAGCCCCACAAACCGGCTCAAAATTTCGAATAAGCATCGACAGAGAACTGTGCCAGGGCCATGCAAGCTGCATGACAGAAGCGCCTGAACTCTTTCATGTGGACGATTCCGGCAATGTGACAATTTTGCAGGAAAATCCGCCGGCGGATTTATTGGCCAAAGCCAGACAAGCCGAAAAATACTGCCCTACGCAAGCAATTAAAATTGATCTGAATTAAAATTTGTAAGAGTCTAAATATGGCAACATATCCGAGAGCGGAACTTGAGGAAATGGTCGAGCGCTGGTTGCAAGCGAACCGCGACGCCGAGAAGGAAGGTAATTGGGCTAAGTACTTGGGTCCCTTATACACCGAGACCGCCGAATATCGTTGGAATATTGGGCCTAACGAAGAGTTTGTCGCGCGGAACCGTGAACAGATAGAACAGTGGGCTCTAGGCGCGCAAATGGAAGGATTTGAACAGTGGCGCTACCCCTATCACCGTATTTTAATCGATGAAAAACTGGGCGAAGTGATTGGCCTATGGCGCCAGGTGTCGCCCGCCCTTCGAGAAGACGGCACACATTACGAAGTTGCGGGAATAGGCGGTTCCTGGTTTCGTTACGGGGGTAATTATCAATGGGAGTGGCAACGAGATTTTTTCGATTTAGGCAATGTAAAGGCCTTATTTTTTGAATTGGCCGCTGAGAATAAGCTCGATCCGGCAGTAAAAAGGAAAATAGGTAAATTGGCCAAAGGGCAATTGCTACCCGGCCATGAACGCTTGCGCGAACCGCCGAGTTTGTGGAAGAAACTGAAAGGTTTTATTGCCATGGTACGGATTGCTCTATTTAATAAATAGGATTAAAAAAAAAATTAATTTGCGCGTTTTTCAAAATATGATATCTGTTTCGCAAATAGCCTAACATCACATCGCACGAATCTATGCTGAATGTAAAACCGAGTTGGAAAAAATGGCAATTACTCACTGATAAGGGACGACAAATCTGGGCATTCAAGCCCGTTTCTAACAATATCAACGAGCATCTACAAAATGTAGATAACATTAAAGACGAAGAAATAAATCAATTTTCGGAGGATTTTCGATTCGATAAATCCATTAATCCCAACTCTGGCGACAAGGTGTTTAGAAACGTTGCGATTAACCAAAAGTTTCAAGCATTTAATGCACAAATACCCCGAACGGAAAATCCAGATAATCAAAAAGTCATTGATACGCTGATAAAGGGAATTAACTATTTTTCTTATCTACAGCAAGAAGACGGACATTGGCCGGGCGATTACGGCGGCCCCCTCTTCCTCTTACCGGGTTTGTTAATTGCCTCATATATATCGGACACACCGTTTCCCAAAGCGCACAGGGAAATGATGAAGATTTATATATTGAATCATCAAAACGGCGACGGCGGTTGGGGCATGCATATCGAAGGTGAATCCACCATGTTCGGCGCCGTCATGCAATACGTGTCTCTGCGCCTGCTTGGAGCCGAAAAAGACCATCCGCAACTGATCAAAGCCCGGAATTGGATCAAAAGCAACGGCGGCGCGACCGGCGTTCCCTCCTGGGGAAAATTTTACCTGGCTGTTTTGAACTGTTACGACTGGCAAGGCTTCAATAGTCTTTTTCCGGAAATGTGGCTATTTCCCAGATGGTTGCCAGTCCACCCCTGGCGCTACTGGTGCCATACCCGCATGGTCTACTTGCCGATGGCCTATTGTTATGCGCTGCGAATCCAGGCTCCGGCAAATGATTTGATTTTATCGATCAGACAGGAAATTTATACCGACGATTTTGCCGCAATAAATTGGGCGAAACAGCGCGATACGGTATGCGAAAAGGATCGCTATACCAAACTATCTCCTGTTCTGAAATGGATGAATTTTTTCACCAACAATTATGAAAAATTCAATTGGCCCTGGTTAAGAAAAAAATCCACCGATTACATATTGAAATACCTGGATGCCGAAGATCAGCAAACCAACTACATCGATATCGGCCCGGTAAATCAAGCCATTAATTCGATCTGTATCTGGTACGCCTATGGCAAAGATTCAGCGCAATTTAAAAAACACGTAGCGCGTTGGTACGATTATTTATGGGTCGCCGAAGACGGCATGAAAATGAACGGCTACAACGGCTCGCAGCTATGGGATACGGCGTTTGCGACTCGCGCCATGCTGGAAAGCAATTTGGGCAAATTATTTCCGGAAACGATTAAGAAAAGCTATCGGTTTATTGAACTGTCGCAAATCAAACAGGAGCACTCGACCCATGCCGAATTTTTTCGGCATCCTATGATAGGCAGTTGGCCTTTTTCAACGGCCGAGAACGGCTGGCCGGTTGCCGATTGCACGGCGGAAGGATTAAGCGCCGCATTAGCCATTCATCAATCCGGCTTGGTTAAGCCGATCATTGATGAAGAACGCATAAAAAAAGCGGTTGATGTGATCCTTTCGTATCAAAATTCCGATGGTGGCTGGGCCACTTATGAAACGACGCGAGCGCCGAGATGGTTGGAAAAGCTTAATCCTTCCGAGGTATTTGCCGACATTATGATCGATTATTCATGGACGGAATGCACTGCGGCCTGCGTACTTTCACTAATGGAAAGTCGGGAGATTTACCCTGACTATAAAAGCGGCGAGATTGCTACAGCGATTCGTTCCGGCATCCGATTTATCCTATCGCAACAAAAACCGGACGGATCCTGGTACGGCGGCTGGGCGGTCTGTTTTACCTATGCCACCTGGTTTGGGGTGGAAGCGCTCAGTAAAGCCAAGGGCGGAGGGTATTGCGACGATACCGATATAAGCAACAGCATTAAAAAAGCCTGTGCCTTTTTAGTGGATAAACAAAAAGACGATGGCGGCTGGGGCGAAACGTTCAAATCTTGTTCAACCTTGAGTTATACAGAAGCCGAGCGTT
The DNA here is from genome assembly GCF_054172045.1 of Methylomonas sp. MgM2. NCBI lineage: Bacteria > Pseudomonadati > Pseudomonadota > Gammaproteobacteria > Methylococcales > Methylococcaceae > Methylomonas > Methylomonas sp. MgM2. The sequence goes on from NZ_JBSYXO010000007.1 coordinate 70,488, forward strand.
CTCAGGTAGTTAATACCGGATGGGCCTTGTTAACGTTGATGGCCGCTGGTTTTGAAGACAAGCCCGCTATAGAATCCGCTATCGCTTTGCTGATAAATCGGCAAACAGACACCGGTGATTGGCCCCAAGAAAATATTTCAGGCGTTTTTAATTATAACTGCATGATAAGCTACTCAAATTATCGCAACATCTTCCCCATCTGGGCATTGAGTCGATACTTCAAATACTACATACAAGCATGATGAAACAACCTGGCTTTAACTGCTTTTTTGACTGTATCGGCTCGAAATGAAACCAGAATTCGATATTTGCATAATAGGTGCAGGCATGGCGGGCGCAACCATCGCCGCTTACCTCGCTCCCAAAGGTATTAGGATCGCGCTAATGGATCAATGCTTCAAGGAAAAAAAGCGCATTGTCGGCGAATTATTGCAACCTGGAGCAGTCCAGTCGCTCGAACAAATGGGACTAGGGGAATTGTTGGACGGTTTTGATGCACAATCGGTTGATGGATACGCACTGATCCAAGATAATCAAAACTGTACGATCACTTATCCGGATCACCACAAAGGAATGGGTCTGCACAACGGTCTGTTTTTGCAACAGATTCGAGCCTCCGCACTACAGAATGAATCGGTAACGAAAATTCACGGTAAAGCATTACGGCTTCTTGAAAACGAACAAAAAGAAATCGTTGGCGTTAGTTATCGGGAGTACCCTTCCTCTCAAATTAAGTCTATTTATGCGCCGTTAACGATTACCAGTGATGGCTTTTTTTCAAATTTTAGAGCACATCTTAGTAATAACCAGGAAACGGTAACATCCTATTTCATTGGTCTGATTTTAAAAAACTGCGACATGCCTTTTCCAAGGCACGGGCATGTGTTTTTATCCGGGCCGACACCGTTTATATGCTATCCGATTGCCAGTGACGAAGTTCGGCTATTAATAGATTTTCCCGGTGGCCAGTTGCCTAGAAAATGTTTGATCGAACAACATTTGAAAGAAAACGTAACGCCTTATATTCCCCTGGGCATGCTGCACAGCTATCAAGACGCCTTACTTGAGGGTGGTTTTAAAGTAATGCCCAATCATTACATGGCCGCGAAACCTATCATACGGAAAGGGGCCGTGATGTTAGGCGACTCTTTAAACATGCGCCACCCCTTAACCGGCGGCGGACTCACTGCGGTGTTTTCAGATATTCAAATATTAAGCAAACATTTATTGGCTATAACCGACTTCACCGATACGGAGTTGACGCATAAAAAAATCGAAGCGTATTACCAAGAAAGGCAAAGCGCTAATGCCAATCTTAATATACTCGCCAACGCGCTCTATGCCGTGATGTCCAATCAATTACTTAAAATTGCAGTATTTAAATATCTGCAGCGCGGCGGCGCCAATGCCCAGGAATCGATTGCTATTTTGGCGGGCTTGAACAGAAATCCCTATTCTTTAATGAAACAATTCTATTTTCTGGTCGCTTTCGGAGCCTGGGATCTAGTAAGGCAGAATATATTGAATTTGCCTAAGGCAATAAAACTTCTGTCGGATGCGGTTACTATCATTAAACCGTTAACAAAAAATGAACTCTCGCTCGGGATATTTTTTCAACGCTATCGGGATAAAATAAAGGTATCTAAGCCGTTCAGCCGTGACAGCGATATGAAGCAACATAAACTATTGATTAAAAATCAAAGTGTCCACCGCTAATGTCGACCATTTTTTTACATTTCCGCGCCTTGCTTTACACAGTCGTCCATCCGATGAGACCCTAACATTACGGCCGCCACCTACGTCACTATTTCCTTGGCTCCAACGTGTATTCCGGTTTGTGCCTTAAACAACTCGTTAAGCCATTTTCCTCGCGCATGAAAATCAATCACTACGCCGCAAAGATTGCAGAATATTTTGCTCGAAATCCATATTGGGTCTTAGGGGTAGCCTTAATGCTATCGATTATGGCGGCTTGGTCCAGTGCACAATTGCCGCTATACACTTCACGCCAAGCGTTGCTGCCGCAAAATGCGGAAGTCACTCTACGCCTTAACAACTTTTTGAAAAACTTTGGGGCAGCATCCGACCTGGTACTTGTCCTGGAAGGCGTCCCCTACCGGGAGTTAGCGGATTTTGCCGACAATCTGGCCGCAAAACTACAGGCCGAGCCCGAGATTGGCCGCGCTACATCACATCTCGATATGGCGTTTTTCCTGAAATATGCTTACTTGCTGATGCCGCCGGATACTCTGGAAAAGCTGGCGACCATGACAAACCATAGCCCACTGAGCACCGGCAGCCTGGAACAGCAACTGCGCCGCGCGTTGGACTGGAGCAACAGCACATCGTTGGAAACAACGGAAATCGACTTACAGACGGCCGATGTCGCGTTAAGCCTGACTGCGGGATTCCTGGCCGAATGGCAGCGTTGGTTGAATCTGGAAACACCGCCTACCGATTTGGACTGGCGCCAACTCCTCGCAAATACCGGCGTTAAAGGAATGACAGATGGCTATTTTGCATCGCACGACGGGCGAATGTTGTTTTTATTTGTTCATCCTAAGAATTCCTCTGGGGATTTCGAGCACCTGGGACCGTTCGTCGACAAGGTCAAGCAAATATCGGCATCCCTAACCGAACAAGCCGAAGCGGCTGGTCTCACGCCGCCGACGATTGGCTTAAGCGGACTACCGGCAATCGAATACGAAGAATACGTCAACGTTCGCAAGGATATCAATCTCATCACGTTTACCTCGGCCGGATTGGTGGCTGCCTTAGTATTGATCGTGGTACGCAGTCTACGTTGGGCGGCGTTGATTTTTATCCCTATGGGACTGGGAGTACTTTGGAGTTTGGGCTTGGCCTTGGTCACCGTAGGCCACCTAACCATCATCACTGCCGCCTTCATCGCTATCTTGTTCGGCCTGGGTGCCGACTACGGCATCTTTACTTCCTCACGCATCGCGGAGGAACGCAGGGCCGGCAAACCGTTGGTTGAAGCCATAGGCGCCGGCATTGGCTCCTCCTTTTTCGCTTTGCTGACTGCCGGCGCAGCCTCTTTATTGATTTTTGGTACTCTAGCCTCAGTGGATTTTCCAGGCTTCTCCGAGCTGGGCGTCATAGCGACCACTGGCGTGCTGACGATTTTGATCAGCACCTGGACGGTTCAGCCCGCACTCTATGCCCTATTGCCGCCGAAGCTGGAAGCCCGAACTCCGCCGGACAAATCACATACTGCGAAATCGCAGCCGAAGCGCAGCGGCTATTTCCCTTTACCGCTCGCAATTACAATTGTCGCCCTAGCGTTAGGCTTCGCGGTCTTCGGCGTCGTTAAAGGTTATGCGATCCCTTTCGATTACGACCTTCTGGCCATGTTACCTAAAGACTCGCAGGCGGCCTATTATCAACGACGAATGGTGGCGGAAAGCGACTATCAGTCCGAGGTCATCATTTTTCCCGCCAAGAATATGGCCGAAGCGAAGCGTATCGTCGATGAAACCAGTAAAGTCAACACGATCTCGCAAGTCCAATCGCCGATCAGTTTTTTCCCGGAAGACGCTACGGAACGCCTGCACAGAGCGACAAACATTGCGGAAAGTTTTGCAAAGACAAACGTACGAGATCACATCGCCGACCTAGTCCGAGATCGTCTGTCGGAAAAGTCTTACGAATTACTGCAGGCTACCCTCAAAAACAGCCTCACGAAGATCGACAATGCCGAGGAGCAAGCTTTTTCCGCGGGTCACGCCAATCTGGTCGAACACATGGAAAAAGTACGCGCGCAGCTGTTAAAAATTTCAGCGGACCTGGCCGAGAATCCCGAATCAGGCAAGACGCGTAGCGAAAGTTTCTTGCGAGCCTTGCTATCCGAGGCGGACGCCGGTGTGCAAATCATCGACACCTGGCGCAGGAATCAACCCCTGACTCCGGAGCAATTCCCCCCCTCGTTGCGCGATCGCTTTTTCGGTAATGACGGTAGCATTGCGGTATACGCATTTCCGGCAAAAACGGTATATGATCCCGCCAACCTCGACGCTTTAATGGACGATGTCTACAACATCTCAGCGGATGCGACAGGTTTTCCAACCACGCATCAGGTATTCTCCAAGACCGTGGTCAATAGTTTTACCCACGGTACCCAATTGGCCTTGGCGCTGACGTTGGTGTGGCTAATGATAGCAACGCGTAACGTTCGCCGCTTTGCGCTGGCGGCGCTGCCCTTATTAATCGGAGGCGGCTGGATGCTAGGATTAATGGCTCTAGCCGACATTCCTTACAATTTCGCCAACATCGTTGCATTGCCGTTGGTACTCGCGTTGGCGGTCGATTATGGCGTTTGGTTTAGCTATCGTTGGAGTGAAATGAAAACCGAATCGCCGATGCAAGTCAGCCTTGCGGTTAGCAAGGCCATCGGTCTGGCGGCAGGTACATCGTTGGCCGGCCTGGGCGCAATTTCTTTAGCCAGCTATCGCGGTGTATCATCCATGGGGATAACCATCACCATCGGACTGTTATGCTGCCTAATTGCTACATTTTTCGTGGCTCCCGCCATAGGACAGTTAATCGACATTAAGAGACAATCGTAATGCATAAGACCTACCTCATTATTTTGATCGGCCTATTGGCTTCCTTCGTCACGCACGCAGCAACTGCTACCGAGTCAATTGTAGTCTGCTACCCGGGCGGAGCCGGCAACATCAAAGACGCAAATGATGCGATGAATTCGATGCTGCGCATAGTCGAACGCGTCGGCCATTGGCAGGAAAGCACCTTAACGAGCCTGTTCACGACCAAAACGGACGAGTGCCGGAAACTGATAGCTGAAAAAACGCCCCGGTTCGCCATCACTTCGTTGGGCCTTTATTTGGAGTTACGCAGCCAACGCAACTTAGTTCCGATAGCCCAACCCAAGATTAACGGCCAGACCAGTGAGCGTTACCGAATAATGGTCCAGAAAGGCAAATACAAAAACCTGGATGAGCTCAAAGGCAAAACATTAGGAGGTACGCCTTTGGCAGAACCAGCCTTCATCGGCAAAATCGTTTTAGCTGGAAAATATGATCCGGCCGATTTTTTCGTCCTAAAGACATCCAATCAGGCTATTCGCGCCTTACGCTCTTTGGATAAGGGAGAACTGGACGCCGTTATTTTGAACGAACAACAATTTAGTGGACTCGGCTCGCTCCGATTATCGAGTCCACTCGAAGTCATCTTCACGTCTGAAGAAATTCCGCTGATGGGAGTTGTAGCCGATAGCACGGCGACGACCGATGCAGAACGCGAACGCTTCGGCAATGCCTTACAGGCGCTGTGCACAGACTCCGAGGGCAAAAAGCTATGCGAGTTATTCGGGATCGATTCCTTTTCCGAAACCGATAGCGCCACGTTCGAACCCATGGTGAAACTATGGGCTGTTGATGGGTAATACGATCGTGAGCAACTTATCAAGGCTGTCAGCGCTTTCAATATTGGCATTTTCGGTCGCTTGCACAGAAGTATCGCGTGATCACCTGCTGTTGGAATTGCCGTCTGACTGTTCCGCACAAACCGCCAATACTTTGATAGAGGAACAAACTCAACTTGGCCCATTGACCGACACACACACGCTAGCCTGCGCGCTGGCTGTTCTGCGCGATACTAAGGCAAGTTCGTCGCGTTCAGCACTCGCCAGCCGATTATGTCTACACTTAGCCGAACGCCAAACCGATGAAGCCGATCGCGAGAAATTCGCTTCCGCCGGCGTCGCTTTCGCCGAAGACGCCCTGAAACAAGGTGGACAACACAATGGCGCTAACCACTACTATTTAGCGGCCAACCTCGGTCTTTTAGTGCGGGACGACATCGCACTGGCCATGGAAAACATTAACCGGCTCGAAGACGAAATGAAGCAATCCGTTGTTCTGAGTCCCGACCTGGACGACGGCGGTCCATTACGACTTTTAGGCGCACTTTATCTCAAAGCCCCGAGCTGGCCCAGCGGTATAGGCGATCTCGACAAAGCATTGGAGTTTCTGGAGAGGGCTGTCATAAAACACCCCGACCACCCGCTTAACCACTTGTTTTATGCCGAGGCACTTTGGCAGGAAGACGAGGTCGGCAATTTGGCTCAGGTAAAGTCCGAATTCGCGCTGGGAGAGAAGTTATTAACCGAGGGCAATTGGGGTTACAGCAAAATACCGTGGCGCAAAGAATTCGCCGAGTTCGCCGACGAGACGGGAGGGATCGTATCACCCGCTCGCTGATATCTGTTACCGGCTTGCAGTCTGTAATTTGTTTGCCAAACCAGCCGCATCAACTCATACATCCCTAAACATGGCGCTAGCAAAGACCTTGGTAATTTGAAAAAACGACCGCTCCCATGCTCAGGCTTGAAACATGTGAACCCGGGCAGGTGTATCGGCGAAACGAGCATTGAGCGCGCAGCACCTACCCGTGTAACCTTTACGCGGCTAATTCACTAAGACAAATCGGTTTTTGAATTCCATAGCCCTGCCCGTAATCTATTCCAATTTCTTTCAACACCGACCGGATTTCATCATTTTCAACATACTCTGCGATCGTTTTCATGTTTAAGGAGTGCGCGATTTCATTCATCGATTTAACGATGGCGATGTCCGCTTTGTTATTTAAAATATCCTTAACAAAAGCACCGTCTATTTTAAGATAATCCACGTCTAAATTTTTTAGATAAGAATAAGAGGAATATCCGGAACCGAAATCGTCTAACGAAAACCCACAACCAAATCGCTTAATAGCATTAATAAAGCGTTTAGTGAATTCTAAATTTTCCGATGCCACGGTTTCAGTTATTTCGAATATAAGCTTATTGGCGGGAAAACGGCTTGCTTCAATAACCTCTTTAAGAAATTGTAAAAACTCGTGACTGTTTATGGATTGAACAGATAGATTAATTGAAAACCCGTCCATTTTGTCAAAACAGTTACGATTACTCTCAATCCAATTGAATATATTGGTAATTATCCACCGGTCTATCTCCGGCATGCGTTTACAACGTTCAACAGCAGGTATAAAGTTGTCCGGTGGAATTATACTTCCGTCTTCGCTTCTCACCCCTAACAAAATCTCATAATGAAGATGGCTATTATTTCCTTTTTGAATTGGCGCGATCATTTGGCATCGAATAAATAAACGGTCTTGTGTAAGGACGTTGTCGATCAAGCCAACCCATTCGTTTAGCTTATTTTGCCGTTTTAAAGCTTCATCTTCGTTATTAAATAATAGAATGCTATTTTGCCCCAACCGTTCCGCGGAACTGCTGGCAAAATCGGCTTGTTGTAGCAACAGATGCACGTCCAGGCAATCATGCCCCATAAAAGCCAGTCCCATGCAAACATTAATGACAAAACTTTTATCTTGCCATTGAAAATGCGAGTCATTAATTAATTTAAGTAGTCGTTTTGACTTTGAGTGACCGTCATTGACGGTGCAATTTTTAAACAAAATAGCAAAAGATTTATCTCCCAGTCTCGCCGATAACTCACTGCCGCTTAGCTGCCCTGAAATGATTTGAGCAATGTTTTTTAATAACTGCTCACCACCCACTATTCCGCACACATTCGTAATCAACCGCAGGTCTACTAAATCTATGCGACACAATATATGTTGAGTATTATTAAGATTCTGTATTTCATTTTTTAATAATCGGACAAACTCATCTCTAGTATATAAATTAGTAATCGAATCATGCGTCGCATTAAAAATCAATTTATCATGCACATTTTGCAACATAGAACTAGTCACTCGTTCCATCAAAGGCTGATTAAGATTGTCGCACTTATAGGCCAAGCCTTTACGAAATTGCTCCGCTAACTCCATTTTGCCAAATTCCAATTTATTTAAACCATCATTATCCACGAAAACATAAAGTTGTAAAATATCACCAATCCAAACTAGTTTCATTGGAATTACACCCAATGCTCCATTTGAAACTGAAAGCCAGTCGCCTACAACCAGCTGCTCAACTTGCACCGTCCATTTGTCATCAATAGCCGGCGGCGAACAATCAACTTCCTTAACAGGTTCAACCGCAACGGTCTGAAGCCGTTTTCGAACTTTTGGACTACCCACTCCAAGCAATAACGCAGTCAGTTCGTCTTTTATTTTGTTGCGTTGAATAATATCCGTACAAACCGACTTTAAATTATCCCAAATAAACTCCAATGTTCTATATATGCTCCCGATATGAATTTTTAAGGTAGAGTCTTGCTGAAATAGCCAAAACATTAGATCGTCAATAACCACCCAATATTTTTCATTATCATCAATTTCCTTCGGTTTATTTAACTCCGCTATAATCAGTAAATCCTGCCATCCTGATTCGAGCAACTCAATAATCACTTTGGGAACATAAGGCCCACAGACACGCTGATCTAATTTTTGCTTTACTGCGCGCTTTGCCAATTCCAGCTTTTGCCGACCTTCATAGGGTTCAACGATACGTTTGACTAATAAATTAATCTGTTTATTGATTTGGGTAGATAAGTCGTCCAATTCTTCAGCCACTTCAGTTAACACAACCGGATTAGTAATTGCTTCTTTTGAAACTCGTTCAATCAGCCGTTCGACGCTGCTTTTCACACTAAGATTTTTTATAATCTTGTTTGTCTTAATTGCAGATTCTAGCGCTGCCATTCGATTGAATATTATCGATACCGGGTGTGAATCACTATCCAGAAAATCAACACCTCTTAAAGGTAAAGAAAGTAAAGGTAAATACATTTGCCCTATATAATTTTTAAGGTCAGATGAAAGCTTGAAATCGTTTTCAAGTATTTTGAAAAATCGATCATATATGCCAATTTTTTGGATGGATTCTGGGGGCAGCGATTTCTTTTCTAAACTAGATTTATCTAAAATTACTTCTAGTTGTTTTGTAAGCGTTATATCATCGTTTTTTAAGTTGTGACCGGCGGCATATTCTTTTTGCAGTTTTTCAATAGCGGAAGCTATTTCGTCAACACTATATTTTGTCGTGTCCCGATCAGCATTTCCCTCGAAACGATTTTTTTCAGACCCAACTAAAACAGTCGCCTCCGAATCGGCTAATATATCCAGCAAGCGTCCGGTTATTTGTGAAACGGCATAGGATTTTTTTTGTTCCCTTGGCTCTCCTAACGACCTTGACACGTAATCGGCAATTATCAATTCATTTTCTATGATTTTAGATTCATCCGCCTTTGTCCGATTTAAGCCAGCGCACGATGATTGCCGGTATGTTTCTGATTTGCTAGACAATGTTTTCGGAGGTTTTTTCTCAGATGACTTAAATCCACTCAATAAAACTAATAATTGCTCGTAGAAAATATCCAAATTTTTTATTAAACCAGCCTCGAAGCAACGATAAAGACCTAGTTTAACTCTATTGCCTGATTCAAGCTGTAAGACTAAATCGCGAAAATTTTCACACAGTGCGGCAGGTGACATAGGGTTATTCTCGACTGTCATATGCCAGCCAAAGACTCTGACCAATTCTTTTGTCAGTCTATCTATCCTTTCATCAAAATTGCGGTTTAATCGTTTTATAATATCAACTAGGTTTAGCCAATCTTCAAATGCATCCTTTTCGATTAATGACAAGGGCTCATCGGCAGGCTCGGAAATTTCGTTCATATCCAAATCTTGCGTCCGACAATTAATTCCTTCAATTACGGCGTAACAAAATTCAGAACAAAAAGCTTCCTCGTTTTGTTTAAACGTAGTCAATAGATCATCCAATAACGATTGATTCGCAAAAAATTCTGAATTCTGGTTAATTTTCTCCAACTCTTCCGGTAAATCAGCGAAAAACTGATTTATCAGCAAAGTTAAATTTTCAATCAGAAATTGCCTAAAACCCGGTTTGGCACCAACGTTATCCAATTTGCCGGATGGATTTGCGGCATTCTTATCCAAAGCATGTTGCAGACTTCGCTCTGCGTGATCTGCCAAAGCCTTCACAGCAGATGAAGGCATATTCTCGACCGATAATCCCATCCCTTGCGGCGTAATGTGCACGGCGCGCCCTTTTAGTTCAAAGTCAACTGGTTTTACATTCTTCCCTACGGAAAAACGAATCGTCAGCGCTTCTTGGGGCGAAATATTCAAATTGCTTCCATCGAGTTCTAAGAAAAAACCCCCAACGCAAAAATCAAGAACGGTACATTGTATCGGTTCCATTCCATCCATCACTAAAGTGGCTGTTAATTCAACAGGGTGGCGCACCGACCGGCGGCGTTTATTGTTCTTTAGGCGAATAGGCATACGATAGAACCCGGAACTCCCTAACAAAGAAGCTATTTACTTGAATTAATCTTACATGCATTTTGACGTTATTCAAGCACTATTCGGCACATCTTTTTCACGCAAATTACCTTAATCCATCAACGTTAAAGCTAATTCGCCATCTCTACATCGTCCCTCTCCAAGTGCATCGAAAACTGGTTGACCGGCATCAATGGTGTTTCTTATATTCGTTTATTCGTCCCGATGAAATATCAAATGAAACCGGTTCGAGATACGCAATATGTCTGCGCTAAAGCCCTACCTAAATCACCACGTGTCAATGATCCTCTCGGCCATGTTGGACGACAATTAGACAATGAAACATATACATTATCCGACGAAAGACGAGGCGATTCACCCTTCGTAATGAGAACGTGAGGTTACATTTTATTAACAACCGACCGCGTCAACCTTTCTCCGTGTTAGCGGCTTCGTCCAACGTCAAACTTAACAGCGCGTACTACAAAAGTACAATATTTAGAAATCTCATACATTGCTAGGATCAAAAGCCAGTTTGAGGGGTTAATGGGAGTTATTCCTGATATACGTCAACTTTCCAAAACGAGAGTCATGCCACCATTAATTCGTTATTAGTGCTAAGCCGTTTAATTGAATCGCGTTATTTAAAAATTGGATAAAAAAATAAAACTAGGAGTCTATTCATGAACAATTTCATCTGGCTCGACGAATACAAAATCGGCCACCACATCATAGATCAACAACATCAATATTTATTTGATTTAGCCAATCAAATCGTCGCCCCCTACAATGACCAGCAAAAAACGCATCAAAATGTGCTGTCCTTATATCACTACGTCCGAGAGCATTTTAGGGAAGAGGAAGCATTAATGAAACAATACGACTATCCTGGCTACGAAGACCAAGTCAATGAGCATAACTTGTTGGAGCGAAGGTTGCACGAAATCAGTGCCGGAATCCTAACTGGTGAAATAAAGCCGGAAGATGTGATGAAATTTATGCGAAACTGGCTTTTGGATCATATTCTTGGAAAAGACACCCAATTAGGAGATTTCTTGCGCACAAGCCCACGAACAACTCATACGGGTATACTCAAAAGAAACACAACAGAAACCAATCAATAGCCTGCTGTCGAGAAAACTGGAACTTAAGGTTTACGCAACGTTAGGTTTCTTTTGCCGAAAGTTGAATCCGTAGAATCCAATTGTCGTTGCGAATAACCAGAAAGCCGCGGGGATCGGTACCACTGATGTGGCATTGACTTGATAGGTCGATCCACCGTCAAAAGCGGCTAAGCCCGCCGGAATAAAAGCGCTAAAGCTGATCATGCCGTTCTCTAATTGTCCTGTGATAGTGGGAAATGAGCCAGTAGTAGTGCAAGATGCGATGCTTCCGCTGGGAATATTTGCGCAAAGATCGCCACTGCCGGAAAATATAGCCCCGGTAAGCTGACTGTTTATAAAGTCAGGCATTTGAAAATCACTCGGCAAACCATTGGCCGTTAAATTTACATTGCTAATGCTCAACCAATCGGTATTACCATTATCTGTTGTCCATACGGTAACGTCGAATGAACCGCCGATACTGTAATTGACCGTTGGCGATGGCCCACCCGAACCATCGGTTCCGAATGAGAAAGTTCCCGGATTATAGGCTAGCGAACTTGTTGCAGAGTTAATCGAATATGTTCCGCTACTCAGTACTGTGGCACCAGATGTCACTACACCCGCATGAACGCCGTCGGCTATCGCGAAAAAACTCACAGCGATACTAAGTTTACGGAGCAAAGCACTTAATTTGATATTCATAATTTTCCTTGTACATTGAAATCGAGGATCGGACTTATTCAATTGCCGCAAGCAAGTGTCTAGAGTACTCAACCTGTGTTAGATCAGAATATGGCTTGATGAAGCGGCACCAATACTAACAAACATCATCATGTGTTTTTAAACTTTTCGACATCCATTACACACCATGTAACCTGAATACAGATTTAATCAGGTAAAGATTGCGCTCCAGTCAACCCTGAGAAACCGCCTCTGGCTAAGATCGTCGCCGGAAACGAATTGCTTTTCGTGACAATCCTTAATTGCCGGTTACCATTCAATGCGTCGCACACTGTAACGGCGCGGTCACCCGCAACAGCAATGGCTGTTAACGCTTGCAAGGGTTTACCCGTATCGTCCAGTTCTTCCAAAACTGTGACCGAAGGTTGAACTTGCTCGTAAATCTCGACGGAATGAAGTGGTTTTGCCGCCGCTTGCGAGAGATAAGCGCCTACGCAAAGCAATAGGACAATCTTTCTCATTCGACCTCCAAGTTGTCAATATTCGGTGGGTAAGACTAAGAATGCTTGAATAGCGAAATAGCCATTGTAAGTAGCTTAAGAGAAAAAGACTAGTGCGACCGTGCGGGATGATCATGATTTCCGCGAACCGCTAACTTGGCAAATGCACTGCTATTGAGAATGGCATGTTGCTTGAAAAGCGCGATGCGGGACTCTCGCACATAACCCTTCCGAACGGCTCCGGAAACCATCAAACCTCAACCTCAAAAATACAGTCGGTAGATGAAGCCAACGGGTTCGGCATAAAGCAATGCTAACGGTCGAAAAATTTTTCAATAGCCGCTTCGTTGCTAATAAGTACGCGTGTAATCGTGTCAAAACTAAAATTTGCGCCGGTTTCCAGACGATTGCGAAATTAACCCGCTAACGCCCTCTACGGGTAGCCTAATCGAGGCGAACGGATACAGTCGTTTCTATGCTCGGCCTATTGAGAACCCTCAACTGTTTTCGAAGGCTTTCCTAAACATTGGCATTAAAATCGCGGTCCAACGGCTCTTGCAGATCAGTATCAAAAATTATGGTTCGTAATATCTCTGACACATTCTTCAGATAGTGTTTGAAGATAAGCGCCCATTTGATTTCATATGATCCACAGCTAATCCTACATTAAATTACATCTTGCATCCTTAGGGTGCGGGCACACAATAATGCCGGCTATTCACTAAACGCACTAATGCTTCAAAACAATCGATCGGCCATGCTCGTCCAGTGTTTCTATTCAACACAAATCATCTACACTAATCGTAGAAATGAATAGTAACGATGGAACCCGGCTATCCTATATCAAACGAGTCGAACCGGAAAACAGTTCCGTCTATCAATTAATCCGCTAAAAATGAAACAAGACAATGTCAAAAAACATAAATTGCTATTACGGCATTTGACATTGGCGGATTATCCGCAAATTGCGGATTTAATGGACAAGGTATATGACAATCTTGGCGGAGCCTGGAAAAAAGATCAGTATATTTCTCAAGTCTCGCGTTTCCCCGAAGGGCAAATCGGTATCGAAGACAATGGTGTATTAGTTGCTGCGGCACTCAGTATGATTGTTGATTACAATCAGTTTGGCGACAATCATACCTACGTCCAAATTACCGGAAACGGCTATTTGACCCATCATACCCTCGACGGCGATACGCTTTATGGCGTCGACATTTTCGTTCACCCCAAGTCCAGAGGCTTACGTCTGGGGCGGCGCTTATACAACGCGCGCAAAGAGCTATGCCGAAACTTTAATCTTAAACGTTTCATTGCGGGTGGACGGATTCCGGGCTACACGAACTATGCTGACAAACTGACGCCTGTGCGTTACATCGAACAAGTCAAAAGCCGTGAAATTTTCGATCCGGTGTTGTCGTTCCAGATGGCCAATGGTTTTCATGTCCGAAAGTTATTAACCGGCTATTTGCCCGTAGACGAGGATTCTCACGGTTACGCGACATTACTCGAATGGATTAACCTGGATTATGTCGACAAGAAACCCGAGTTAGGTCAGCAGAAACACACCATTCGTCTCGGCGTTGTCCAATGGCAAATGCGCACGTTAACGACCGTCGGCGAATTATTAAAGCATGCCGAGTTTTTTATCGATGCAGTCGCGGGTTACAACGCTGATTTCGTTCTATTTCCTGAATATATCAGCGCTCCCCTGATGGGCTTGTTCAATGACAAAAACCCCGCCGACGCAATTAGAGCTTTGGCCGGCTTTAGCCGGGATATTCGCGATGGCTTATCTGAAATGGCGATGTCCTACAATATCAATATCATTGCCGGAACGATGCCGGAATACGGCGCCCACGAACTATATAACGTCTCTTGGTTTTTACGTCGCGACGGTACTTTCGAAGCACAGTACAAAATCCACGTGTCGGTGGACGAAGACAGTTATTGGGGATTGAAAGGCGGCGACGCCCTTAAAGTATTCGATAGCGACTGCGGCAAAATCGCTGTGCTTGCCAGTTACGATACCGAATTTCCGGAACTCGCGCGATTGGCTGCGTTACAAGGCGCCCAGATCATATTCGTACCGTTCTGGACCGATACCAAAAACGCCTATCAACGCGTCCGATATTGTTCGCAAGCCCGCGCTATCGAAAACGAATGCTTTGTCGCCATCGGCGGCAGCGTCGGCAATTTACCGCATGCGGAAAACATGGACATCCAATACGCGCAAGCAGCGATTTTCTGCCCTAGCGACTTTTCCTTCCCGCACGATGCCATCCTGGCCGAGGCCACGCCAAATACTGAAATGACCTTAATCGCCGATGTCAACCTAGAATTATTAAAACAGACCCGCAGCCGAGGTGCTTCACGTAACTTATCCCGTCGGCGGCTAGATTTATATCGCTTACATTGGCATTAATTCATATATTCTTTATCATAAACATCGACTATCGTATTCTTATAAATTTAGCGTCCCCAGAGAGACCGCAATGTCCGCATATTTACCGTTTCAACTTCAAAACTTTGCGAACTACTGTGATAGCCTAAGACGTGTAGGTATAGACCCTGGCTTCGTGCTATTCACAAATCATCATGCCAGCGATAACAAACCCGCAGCTAGGCCTATTTTTGGAGATCACATCGATCTGGCGAAATCCTATATTCAAACGCCTTCCGACGAAGGATTCAGAAAGCTGGTCAGCGCAGGAGTGTTATATGACACTCAGTGGGATCGCCAGACCAAGTATTGGGAAATCATTTCATTTGAGGGCTGGGAAACGCTGCATAAAGCTTTCAGCCATCTACACGCCAAAGCCTCGCAATCCTTAACCGAGCTAACCGGCGTATCTGACGTGGAATTTATCCGCTCGATTTGATGTTATAGAGACCATTGCTACCGGTTGTTTAAATCGGACTAACGACGTAAGCAGCGGATCATCGAAGCTTGGACTTAATCCGCCGCTAAAAGTCAGATTTGACAGAATGCGATGTTTATTTTGCAAACAGGACTTGAAACGTTAAATTAGCTGACCAATCCGCACCTAGGTTAGGAGTCATCGCATTGTAATAACCTTCCACTTTGGTGTTAATCGCATTTTTCCCAATCATAAATAATTTACCGACTCCACCGCCGACAGGTACTGTCCAAGTTTGATCGATACTCCTATTCCAATTGGCGACCATATTCATGTCGGAAACCAAATACCAGCCGTCGTTGAAATTGTAATTAACGAACGGCCGTAACACCATTTGACTCACCCCATGACGGCTATTGTTGCCGAGCACAGACCAAATTTGTTGCACGGAAAGCCCTACGGTCCACGGTCTAGGTTGGGTCACAATCATCAGCGCAGGACCCGCACTGAATTTACCGCTACCTAATTGGCGTGAAGTACGGTCTTCCGGATCCCCGAACCGGGTATCGGTCGGAAAAACTAAGGCGGGACCAAAACCTATAGTAAAGTCATCGGATATATCAGGCGAAATATAGGAAGTCAGCATCGTATCGCCGAGACCGGACGCGCCGTCTCCAGGATAAGGCTCCGGCAAATTTTCTATCCCATTCACGACTCCGGAGGTACCGATAAAATTCAGCGATAATTGGTTAATCATATTCCAACCATCAAATGAAACCGGGATGATCGGCTTGATTGAACCAACCGACACGCCGCCATTCTGAGCCCCACCGTAATAGGTATATTCCAATGGAATACTATATATAGGCGTCAGCGGATTTTGGGACATATAAGTAAAGTTCTCGGTCTCATCCGCACTTGCGCCGTTCCCCAGCAAAGTCAGCGGTATAGCCAACAAAAGCGGTAAGCGTTTAAATAAACGAGGTAGTTTTTCCATTGTAATCACCCAAAAAATAAATTTACCAAGAACTAGTTTAATCCATGAATCCCGTAGTGTTTGTTCCGTAACGGACGCCAGCTAATTACTTCGGAATCGCTATGACTAACTATAGCCATTCCGCCGTAAAACTAAAAGAGTAAAAAGCTTAGTACATCCGCCTGAACATTTCATTCTAGATTAGTGAACAATCACCCAATCGATGTTTGGCTTAGATCCTCTGACGGAAACGAAAAACTATCGTCGACCGGCTCAATTTGAAATACCCGATTCGGCATATGAGTATTATGCGTTTTCTCACGGCCTCGTTCATCGCGCTCGCGCAATTGAAACGTATTACAGTCGGCAATTAGATGCGTGCCGAACGGTGTTTCGATAGCATCTTGCACCCACTTAACCGGAAAGAAACGATTGGTGCCGGGCACTGTTTCTATTAGCTCGAAATCTCTATCGTATATTAATACTTCGCCTCTACGCGAATTCGAAAGCATATACCCCTTCGAGTGCGGACGGATATGATGCGCTCCGCTCAGACCTGAAATTACAACTTCGTGCTCCAAACTCTCTCTGTCTATTCGAATCACTTTGCCTTGATAGAACAAAATCGTTAATACTTTCTTATCGTCATAGGGGTCAACCATCGCGGAATTTAAATGCGTCGTTTGCAAACGTCCCGGATAGTTTAATTGACGATGATCGATTGTTTTATCGATGACCCGTTTGCCTCCACCATATGCTTGATCGTAGCCATGCTCAGTCGCCCACCAGGACCAAATCAATTCACCGGACAAATCGAATTCTAACAGCGCATCTACACCACTTGCCGTCACCAATAAACCCTTGTCGGTGCGGCGTAACGAACGCACCTGGGTCAACAATGGACTACGAATTTCTAAATCGATTTCGCCGCTATCGGTCAACCTGGCAATATGCTCGTCGCCGGCCACACCATCCTGGCTGCAAGGCAAACCAGTTATGAAATATAAGCCTTCACCACTTACATATTGCAATCCAAACGGTTTTATCGGGTGTAATTCACCTAGGGATTTAATTCCTCCTAATTCCCCATTATGCTCGAACAATTCCAGTTTTCCGCCAGGTAATCCTCTGAAAACGTCATTCGAACGATCTTTACCTCGAATGATACGATTTAACCTAAACTTGACATAATCCCAATTGGTTTGTGGATACGAAACGACAAATTTCATTAATTAACGCTCTTTTATTTATTACGCGACACGTATGAATACGTTTACAAATTGATTAAAGGTTCATATACGGGAGTATTCGCAAGGCCGGCATGAAATTGAAAGTTAGCCGATATCACGTATATTGGAAATAGATTTCTAAAATAGATCTTGCTTTACTCCCTAGTTTAGAAGCTTTACGTGAACATTCGGCCCGTAGTAATGATGCTGAAAGCCGATAACGAGATGTGCGAGATCGGTAATGCACAATCTAAAATCCGTTACGGAATTTACGAATGGGTATTTTTTTCGACAAAGCGAACAACTTTACTAGGTATGAGCTCGAATGTTCGCACCAATATCCAAACGGCTATAGCCGCAAATAGGACATAAAAAAAAGGGCTAAACGCCCCTTTTTTGCGATTCGCCAGGCCTTTATTTAGCGGCGTCAGCCAACTTATTAAACGCCTCCACCCGTTGTTTACCGATATTAGCTAAATCGATGCCATTTTCGATAATCATTTGGATTAGGCCCGGCGTGCTGTAAACAATTTTACCTAGGTAAGCGACAACCGGTACTGCGATGACCACACCCACGACACTACCACCCAACAGTTTGCTCAACAAGACCACAATGTCCAACGGTAGAAGCACCATAGTGCCAAAATACACCAGAACCATAAAGGTAAACAGCACAAACACTACAAATTGCAGCAGTCTTATCAATGCAACATTCAAGTTTTTCATGGGTTATTTTCTCGAAAATAATGAAGTAATTGTTTTACCGTCCGCGCACTAAGCGACTTTAGCGCAATACGAAAAAACCGGCATTATAAAATAAAACCCATAACCTTACTCAATTTTTTAGCCAATCTTTCCATCTCTACAATCTAATTATTCATAAGGAGTTTCCTCCTCTTCAGGCGCCAAATCCCGATCTATCGGCGGCATGTTTTTTACAAATACCCCATGTAACGCCGCACCGGCGACAAAACCTCCCAGATGCGCCCACCACGCCGAATTTGAACCGACTCCGAACACAGCGGCCGTACTCAACTCCTGCAACTGCAAGATTACCCATAGCCCCAAAAAGGCAATAGCCGGGATCTCAAAAAATAATGGGAAGAAAAAGATTGGAAATATGATCGCCACTCTAGCATAAGGAAATCTGAAAAAATACGCGCCCAAAACGGCGGCAATCGCACCTGAAGCGCCGACAACCGGTACAACCAAATTTTTCGAAAAGTACCATTGCGCATAAGTTGCGAGCAGACCGCATAATAAATAAAAAACCAAAAACCGACTATGCCCCATCAAGTCTTCGATGTTATCGGCGAATATCCATAGGAACATCATATTGATGAGCAAATGTCCCCAACCGCCGTGCAGGAATAAACTACTGAGAAAAGAAAAGTAATAATCGGGCGGCAAACCGAAATGTCTGGCCCAGGTTGGATTCGTGTATCGGATGGGGACCATGCCGTACTTGTACAAAAAATGCTGCACCATGTAATCCGGCATCAGGTTCATCATCACAAATACCAGCACACAAATTCCCATGATAGACCAGGTCACATAGGGCGTCGTGTTGCATGGCACGGAATCTCTAATCGGTATCATATTAGGCCTTTAACGTGAACAACTTTCAAAATAAGAGCCGCACTAAAACATTTCGTTCCATTGTTTTTCTAAGCGCTGTACCGACACCGGTAACGCGGTTTTTAGTTGCTGAGCGAATAACGACACGCGCAATTCCTCCAAACCCCAGCGAAACGCGTCACGTTCGGGCACAGGCGGCTGCGTTTTTTGGCGTTTTTCAACCAGTTTCCAATAGCGCTGAGCTAAACGATACAAGCCTTGAACATCAGGCGTGTCCGGCTTTTGTTTGTCTAGCCTATATTCAATCGCCTTCAAATAGCGCGGAATGTTCTGCAGCTGGGCCAAGGGCGTATAACGCATAAAACCGGCGAACAACAACAAGCCCAACTGGATTTCGATATCCGACCGGATACCGGGCGCAATACCGCCTTGTTTCAAACATTGCTTAACATTTTGATAGTTTGCCATGATTTCCGAGATGCACTTGCCGGCTTGATTGCAATGCATCATCAACGTCGATTTCTTCTCGGACAAACGAGCCTCAAAGATTTCTTGTGTACGAATCTCGGCGCCTTCAACGAACGTATTGCTGAAGATCAAGTACAACAAATCGGCTTTGAATTCGCCGCAGCCCCGTTCGGCTAGAATAGGATGCTTAGGCAACTGGTTATAGGCGATTTGCGAGGCCGGCGATACCCCGCTGTTTTTTAGAATGTATTGCGCCTCTTTCCTGCACATCAATTGATATAGCTTAGTCAAACCGTCGAAATGGGCCTGCCGGGCTTTTTGCGGGGTTTCCAGAATCTTGACGCCAACCGATTCACCTTCATCGACGATAGCCGGATACCCTACAAACGTTTGGCCTCCATGCATGAACTGCCAGGTTTCCGGCAGGCCATCGAAAGCCCAGGCGACGCAACCGGTATAATTCATCTCTTCCTGAGCCAATTTGTCGAAACTGTCGCCGGCCTTGCCGCCGTATTCCGATTGCAGCTTCGCCAGATTGCGGCCGAACCCCAGTGCCCGGCCATTGTCGTCGACAACGCGAAAGTTCATCTTCAAATGTTGCGGCAGCGTATCGGGTTGCCACTCGTTCAACGGAATCGACTCTCCTGTCAATTTGCGCAGCCGGTTACCGAGCCATTCATACAGCGAGCCTTTGAAATCCGGTTCGATTTCCAGACAGGCCTTGGCGGTATTCGGCACCGGCACGAAGTGCTTGCGCAGATGCTTAGGCAAGCTTTTGATCAACGCGACGATTTTTTCTTCCAGCATGCCGGGCACCAGCCAATCGAACGGCTGCTGTCGAACCTGATTGAGTTGATGCACCGGAATAATCGCCGTGACACCGTCCTCGTCGTGTCCCGGCTCGAAACGGTAATGTAATTCTATCGTCAAATCGCCGATTTTCTTGGTGTCCGGATAATCCCAATCGTTGATCCGGTTGTCTTCATGACGGGTCAAGTCTTCCTTAGTCAGGAACAGAATCTTCGGGTTTTCGCGCTCGACCTTCTTGCGCCACTGATCCAGCGTGATACCGCTAACGATCTCCGCCGGTAGCTTCTTATCATAAAATTGGTACAACCATTCTTCGTCTTCAACCAAATCCACCCGGCGGCCCTTGTGCTGAATATAACCCACCTCTTCCAGCAATTTTTCGTTGGCCTTGAAGAACGCTGCATTGGAGTGGTAATCCTGATTCACTAAGGCGTGACGGATGAACATCTCCCGCGCCGCCTTGGGATCGACGTTTTCGTAAGGCACCTTGCGCTTGGCTTGCAAGGTCAAACCGTATAGCAAAGTCCGCTCGTAAACACCGCAGCGGCCGACGTTTTTTTCCCAATGCGGGTCGTAGTAATTACGTTTGACCAGATGCTGAGCGCAGGCTTCTATCCATTCCGGTTCTATCTTGGCCACCGTGCGGGCATAAACCTTGCTGGTCTCGACCTGTTCGGCAGCCATGAGCCACTTGGGCCTAAGTTTGTGCTGGCCGGACCCCGGAAAAATGAAAAACTTCAGCCCTCTGGCGCCCAGATACTCGTATTGCTCGTGTCTAAAGCCGATGTTGGATAACAAACCCGGTAATAAGGCCATATGGATTTGCTCGTAATTGGCCGGATTGCCGCTAGTCTTCAGCCCCAAGTCGCCGCGCGCGACTTGCATAATCTGGGCATGGATGTCTTGCCATTCGCGCATTCTGATGTAAGACAAGAAATTATCCTGGCAATATTTACGCAGTTTGTTGTTGGTCAGGTGCTTTTTCTGTACTTCGTAAGCATTCCACAAATTCAACCAGGTCAGAAAGTCCGAATCCTCCGCCTTGAATTGTGCGTGTTTGGCCTCGGCCTGAGCCAATTTCTCGGCGGGTTTATCGCGCGGGTCCTGTACGCTCAAGGCTGAGACGATGATCGCAACCTCCTGCAAAGAGCCTAATTCGGCAGCGGCCAACAGCATGCGCGCCAGCTTGGGGTCGGCCGGAATCTTGGCTAGTTGCTTGCCGGTATCGGTCAGGTTGCCCTGCTTGTCCAAGGCATCGACTTCGAACAGCGCGGTCTTACCGTCGCGTATCATCTTGTCTTCCGGCGGCTCGACGAAGGGGAACTCCTCGATATCGCCTAACTTCAAAGCCGCCATTTGCAAAATGACCGATGACAGGTTGGTTCTTAAAATCTCCGGCTCGGTGAATTCCGGACGCGCCTGATAGTCCTCTTGCGAATAAAGCCGTATACAAATACCCTCGGCCACCCGCCCGCATCGCCCGGCGCGCTGATTGGCGCTGGCTTGGGAAATGCGTTCTATGGGCAGCCTTTGAATCTTGCTGCGCGCGCTGTAGCGGCTGATGCGGGCATGACCGGAATCGATCACGCAGCGTATGCCGGGCACGGTTAGCGAAGTTTCGGCCACATTAGTCGCCAGCACGATGCGCGGTTTGTTGCCGGAAGGTTTGAATACCCTCTCCTGCTCCGCCACGCTGAGTTTGGAATACAAAGGCAGCACGTCGTAGCGGCTGTTGTGCTGAGACTTTCGCAAGGACTCGGCGGTTTCCCGGATCTCGTGTTCGCCGCTTAGAAAAATCAAAATATCGCCGCGCAGCTCACGATACAGTTCTTCGACCGCCTCCAAAATGGCTTGCTGCAAGTCGGCCGACGTTTCGTCGTCTTCCTCGATCTGTTCGATCGGCCGGTAACGAATATCCACCGGATAAGTACGGCCGGATACATTGACGATAGGCGCGTTGCCGAAGTGCCTTGAAAAACGCTCGGGATCGATAGTCGCCGACGTAATGATCAACTTCAAGTCCGGCCGTTTCGGCAACAACCATTTCAAGTAACCCAGCAAAAAATCGATGTTCAGGCTACGCTCGTGAGCCTCGTCGATGATCAAGGTGTCGTACTGATTCAGGTAGCGATCGTTCTGGGTTTCGGCCAACAAAATACCGTCGGTCATCAATTTGATCAGCGACGACTCGTGGGTCTTATCGTGGAAACGCACTTTATATCCCACGGCCTGACCGATGGATTGGCCCAATTCCTCGGCTATGCGATCGGCGACTGTACGGGCGGCGATGCGGCGCGGCTGGGTATGCCCGATCAGTCCGGTTACACCGCGGCCGATATCCAGGCAAATCTTCGGCAGCTGCGTGGTTTTGCCCGAGCCGGTTTCGCCACAAACAATCGTGACTTGGTTGTTCTTGATCAGTTCGACGATTTCATCTTTCTTGCCGGAGACAGGCAAATCCGGATAACTGATGATCGGCACCGAGGCTCGACGTTGTTCGCAACGGCCAAGCGAACGATTAATATGTTCGGACAATTGCCGAACATTAACCGCCACATCCTTTCCCCGGCCGGATTCGCTGCGCAAACGGTCTAATTGGCGCTTCAAGCTGTGGCGGTCGGCACTAAAGCAAGAATTGAGTCTTTTGGCGAGTTGTTTCAGATTTTCAGCTGAGGACATCGTGTAAAGAGGTTAAAAGACCTGGATTATACGATTTTGCGGACAAGTACGGGATAAGATGAAGCAAGCCGACTTTCATCGGCATGGCTTCTACACACTCGTCCGGCGATATTTCGCCGGTAAACCGGATAACAGGATTACCCAGTCAAGTCGTTAATTGAATTTGAACCATAACAGCCACTGGAAGCTCGGTTCGTTTAGCCTCATACAAATCTCATCCCGCTTAAGCTGCTGAATATGAGAGCCTGCTGCTAACTTACGGAGTTTTTGAGTATGTTTACGCGCAGCAGCGATTCTATCATGTAGGGTCATCGGCTATACTTCGACCGCACACCCCTTAAGTTCACGCCGAGGAGGCCGATATGCGCTTTTTACCCTATACGTTTTTGTTGAGTATCTGGCTGTTCACAATCCAATGCCCTACCGCGTTCGCGACGGAACTGAGAAACTGCAGGAATATATCCGGACCGGACATAACCTTCATCGAATTCGAATCCAAGGACATTTCCCTTAATCCCGGCACCGCCACTGGAATAGCCGAAAACGGGCCTTTGACCATGAAGGGCAAATTGTCGATACCGGCTGCAAAAGCCTGTAACCGCTCAAGTCGCGATCTGCCGGCCGTCGTCATTTTGCATGGATCGAGCGGCGTCGATTCACGCGGCGACTTTTATGCGCGCGCCATGAATTCGGCCGGCATCGCGACGCTGGAAATCGACATGTGGGAGGCTAGAGGCATCGCTGGAAGCGCCGATCGGCCTGCGTTACCGGTCATCAACTATCCGGATGCCTTCGCCGCGCTTTCGTTTTTAGCGGACCAACCGAATATCGATCCAGATCGTATCGGTGTTTTAGGCTTTTCGTGGGGAGCGGTCGTCAGCATGGCTAGCGCCACTGAAAACATCGCCGCTCAATTCGGCGCCGGCCTGCGTTTCAAAGCTCACGTAGCCAACTACCCTGTTTGTTACGCCTACAACAACCCTTATATTCCCTTTTCCCAATTCGGTTACTTCAGTTTCGGCAGCCAAGCCTCGAACCCGCTTACCGGCGCACCGGTCATGATTCAAATCGGCGACTCCGACGCTTATGATGAAAGTCCCGCGCCTTGTCTTGCCCTTAAGGCAAGCCTACCTAGCGACGAACGCCAATTAATCGAAGTCGTACCTTATTCGGACGCCGCACATGCTTGGGATCGATTAATGGTTCCAATTTCCGTTTTTGATCCTTTCAGTCATCTAGGCCAGCAAGGATACGTTGATCTAATCCCTAACGTTGAACAAGCTTACGCGTCGCAAAAAAACGTAGTGCGCTTCTTTAAACGTAATCTTTAAACGCCCGCTGTGCTAACGAGGGCGGCAGCAACGCCGTCCCACAGGCGTCAATCCCGTATAAGTTGACTTAAGTACGCCGCTCTAATGACAATTACGACTTGTCATGAACGATTGGAGAAAAGCGGGAATGAGAAATACACTGCGGAAAATGATCGAACGGCCCGGCATCCATGCCGCGCCGGCGGTTTACGATTGCATAGGGGCGATCGCGGCGGAACGTTGCGGTTTTGATTTCATTTTTTCCAGCGGATTCGGCATCGCGGCGTCACTGCTAGGTAAACCCGATTTCGGATATTTGAGCGCCGGTGAGATGATCGATGCGGCCAGACGAATCGCAGGCAGTGTCGCCATCCCGCTGATTGCCGATATGGACACCGGCTACGGCAACCCGCTAAACGTCATCCGGACTGTAGAAGAAGTCGTCCAATCCCGGATAGCCGGGATTATTCTTGAAGATCAGCATTGGCCGAAAAAGTGCGGGCATTTTGAAGGGAAACAAGTGATATCGGTGGATGAACAGGTCGAAAAGATCAAGGCCGCCGTTTATGCGCGTGCCGATTCCGATTTGGTTATTGTCGCCAGAACCGACGCTCGCGCTTTGGAAGGCCTTGATGGGGCAATCCGGCGCGGTGAGCGTTATCTGGAAGCCGGGGCGGACGTCTTGTTTATCGAGGCTCCGCAATCCAGAGAAGAGCTGGCTCAGGTAGCACAGCATTTTAGGGGCGCAGCGCTGTTCGCCAACATTATCGAGGGCGGCAAGACACCGAATTTATCCGTCGCCGAATTGGAAGAGATGGGCTATAAACTGGTCGCGTTCGCCTTGTCCGGCTTATTCTCGGCGACTCAAGCGACGCTCGATTGCTTTAAAAGATTGAAAACCGACGGCAGTACGGCTAATGTCGATTGTGCCTTATCGTTCGAGGACTTTAAAGACATTATTCGGATGGACGAGCATACCGAGCTGGAAAAAAGGTTCGGGCTAGCCAAATGCCGAGATGACCGTTCAGTCTAAGCCGGATCGAAGCGAGAACGGTCTTGGTGCCGGCTAATTATCTGCTTTTGCCGTTTTGAAACGGGCAGACGCGCCTAAAAGACCGATCACGAAAAACGAGGTACCCACCAGCGTAAAACGCAGATTGGCCTCGTCAACAGTCAAGTCGTCAGTCGCGTATAGCATAATTATCACGGCAACTGCGCCCCACGCAATGAAACGCAATACGGCAAACAATAGGATTTGGCTTGACGTTTCGGTTTCGCTGGCCGGCGTGTCCATGCGGTAGGCAATAAAACCGCACACAAGCGCCGGCATGATCCCCCAGCGCATATGATCGACGAAGCTTTCCAGAAAATTAATGTACTCCGTGTGATAGAAAGTGATTTCTAGAACGAGCGTGGCTACCGTGGTGCTGACAACGAAGCCCGTCATCATCATCGTCATATAGAAGCCGTAATATCGATCGGCCTGCTCTTGTTGATGCCTGAAAGCGAACGCCCTGGATATAAAAACCAGCGCGATCGGCAAAATATACATTGGAATGACGTAACCCACCCAGCGTAGCGTCGTATAGCTAAAGTGCGACAATGGTTTGTCAGGAAATAGGAAGGTGTTATACAAGGCGATCGATATCTCGCGCCCCAATATCACCCCAATCGAGGCGGCGGCGGTGAAAATCAACACATATTTATAAGTATGTTTTAAACGCGCTTCGTGAACGTTGCCGCCAAGCTTTTTGACGGTCGCCCAAATCTCGTTTTCGTTTGCACTGCCGAACACGACAAGGGCGGCAAGCAGCCTGCACAGCAAACCGGTCAGGCGATCCAGTTCCTTGATCAAATTAACGGTCTTGGTATAGTGCGGCTCCGCCTCTTTCCAAACGGCGATTTTTTCCGACATGGCGTTGTAGGAGATACAAATTTCTCCCCATTTTAAAGAGGGTTCGCTGAAAAGACGCCGGAACGAAGATTCGTTGGCGTAGTTTTGGATGCGGTCGAAAAGCAGGCAGTTATGCGCCCATTTATACTCGACGGTACCGCTGAATTTATCGAAATCGCCCGGATCAATGCTCTGTACCAATAAGCGGTCGGCAATTTGCGCTTTAATCTTATCGTCTACGGCCGACAGTCTGGAGGTGATTAACGCATTATAAACTTCTACCGCTTTGGTCGGAATCGCGAAAGCGTCATGAATACTATCCCTTAAGATAAGCAGAGGATTGAATTTACTTTCCCAGCTAATGAAAAAAAGCAACAATCCGGCGGATATCAGAGGAACAAGCGTGCTTCCGTCCAAACCGTGCAGAAGATTCACCAGCTCCCCGCTACGAAGACTGCCGACGACCAGGGTCACCAATGGCTCCACAGGCAGCCATTGCCAGGTGAGCAGCCAAAACAACGCAGCGATAGACGTGCAGTAAACCGCAACTCCTATCCAATAGGTACTTTGTCTAATAAAGTATTGCGGCAAGGTCGGCTCCGCGCCAAGTTGGATTCGGCGTTTTTGAAAGGATAGATATGCAAGAACAAATGCAGCCACGGTTCCCAGAAACTGAATCATAAAGGTAATCAAGAATTCAAGCGTCATCGTGCGGCTGCTCCTAGGTACGTTTAACGGTGTAGATTAGATTGATGCTTAATTATAAACACGCAGCTTGAACAATAATGGGTATTTTTTGTCTCTTCGCAAGACCAAAGCTCGATTAGCGCGATGACGGTAAGACTATCGGCACGAATGCATACCAAAATAACTTCAGGCGTTTCGGATAAACGTTGGAAGCGAGCATCAAACCGCTTGCGCGCTTTTGGACTGCGCTGCCGACGATTTAAGGCGAACCCTTTGCCTCATCCTAATCGGCGCGATGGTAAGACCGAATTATGTTTCAAGTTGCATTTTTCACCGGGAATCAATGCGCGCTAATCGCCATAATCCAAAGTGTTAGGTTATACTCAATACTTAGCAGCGCTTCGCTGTTTTTAAGCTGTACCGCTTTTTCGACGCAGTTTCCTTTTAACCGCCGGAATTTTAGGTCGCAGGTATGAAATGAAACTCAACGCAGTAAACCGCTTTTTGCCGGGCATTTACTTCTACCTACTCCTTTCGTTGCTGGCAGGCTGCAATTTAGATCATGTCGCCGACCTTAATCCGTCCGGCCCCATTAGCCGGACGATAGACGTGCTTTTTTGGACCACCGTCGGTTTGATGTCGCTGATCATCCTACCGGTATTCGGCATGACCGCATGGTTCGGCTGGAAATACCGCGCGTCGAACACGCGCGCACCTTATACTCCCGAATGGGCTTATTCCAAGCGACTGGAATGGCTGGTCTGGCTGGTCCCCGGCACAATCATCGCCTTTTTGGCATGCATGTCCTGGGAATTCACGCATCGGCTGGCTCCTTACAAGCCGATAAACGCAGGAACTCCATTGCAAGTTCAAGCCATAGCCATGGATTGGAAATGGTTGTTCGTCTATCCCGAGCAAGGCGTCGCCGCGGTCAATGAACTGGTTATCCCGGTAAACCGGCCGATCGCCTTCAAGCTCACTTCCAACAGCGTAATGAACTCTTTTTTCATCCCGCGCCTGGCCGGGCAAATCAACGCAATGGCCGGCATGGAAACCCATTTACATTTAATCGCCGACAAACCCGGCCGCTACTTCGGAGAGAACATACAGTTCAGCGGCGAAGGTTTTCCGTATCAACATTTCCTGGTAAACGCCGTATCGGCGAATGATTTCCGGTCTTGGATCGCAAGTGTTAATAAAATCCCGATAAAATTGGACATGTCCCAGTTCTCGCGACTGGCGGAACCCAGTGTCAATCAGCCGGTGATTTATTTCGGCTCGGTGGCGCCTTTGTTGTTCGAATCCGTTATCGACCAATTCAGCTGTGGGCAGCGCGTTTCAGGCCGCCTCGTCAGCCCTTAAGAGAAAAATCAATGTTCGGTAAACTTACCTTGGCCGATGTCAGCTACACCAACCCTATCGTCATGGGCGGCGTCGCCCTGATGCTGACAGGCGGTTTAATAACGGTCTTGTTGATCAGTTACTTCCGCAAATGGTCGTACTTATGGCATTACTGGTTGACCAGTCTGGATCATAAAAAAATCGGCGTCATGTATATCGTTATCGCCTTTATCATGCTGCTGCGCGGATTTGCGGATGCCATTATGATGCGCACCCAGCAGGCGATTGCCGAAGGCCCGCAACAGGGTTTCCTGACGGCCGGCCATTATGAGCAAATTTTTAGCGCCCACGGTACCATCATGATCATTTTTATGGCGATGCCGTTTTTAACGGGTTTAATGAATATCGTGGTGCCGTTGCAATTGGGCAAACGCGACGTAGCGTTTCCGTTCATGAACGCATTAAGCCTGTGGTTGACTGCAGCCGGCGCGGCGTTGATGATGATATCGCTGGCGGTCGGCGAATTTTCCACAGCGGGCTGGAGCGGATATCCGCCCTATTCGGAATTAAGCTATAGCCCGAATGAAGGCGTCGACTACTGGATTTGGGTTTTAATGCTGAGCGGCGCCGGTTCGACCATGACCGGCATCAATTTCATTGTGACGATACTCCGTGACCGCGCACCGGGCATGACTCTGATGCGGATGCCCTTATTCTGTTGGACCGCGTTGTGCACCAGCGTTTTAATCGTCTTGGCATTTCCGGCCTTAACCGTCGCAATCGCCTTGCTTGGCCTGGACCGTTATTTGGGCATGCATTTTTTTACTAACGACGCCGGCGGAAACATGATGAATTTCATCAATCTGTTCTGGATATGGGGCCATCCGGAAGTCTATATCGTGATCCTGCCGGCTTTCGGAGTTTTTTCGGAAGTCATTTCGACCTTCTCCGCCAAAAAGCTGTTCGGCTATAAATCGCTGGTATATGCCACCGTGGCCATCACACTGTTGTCGTTTACCGTTTGGCTCCATCATTTCTTCACAATGGGCGCCAGCGCCGATGTAAACGCCGCATTCGGTATTGCCACGATGATCATTGCGATACCCACCGGTGTCAAAATCTTCGACTGGCTGTTAACCATGTACCGCGGGCGCATCCGCTTTAACGTCCCCATGCTATGGGCCTTGGCTTTTTTACCGACCTTTGCCGTCGGCGGAGCGACCGGCGTGTTGTTGGCAGTACCGCCGGTGGACTTCATGATGCACAACAGCGAATTTCTGGTCGCACATTTCCATAACATGCTGATACCCGGCGCATTGTTCGGTTATTTGGCAGGCTATCATTTCTGGTTTCCGAAAGTCTTCGGTTTCCGCTTGGACGAAACCTGGGGCAAATTGGCTTTCTGGAATTGGGTGGTCGGTTTTTACCTTGCTTTCCTGCCGCTTTATGCCCTGGGTCTGATGGGCATGCCGCGGCGCATGGCGCATTTCCATAACCCGGCCTGGCAACCTTTGTTGACCGTAGCGGCGGTTGGCGCTTCATTTATACTGCTTGGCATCGCCTGCCTGGGAATCCAACTTTTAGTCAGCGTGTTGAAGCGCGACGCGTTGCGCGACCGGGACGGCGACCCTTGGAACGGGCGCAGTCTGGAATGGTCGACTTCGTCTCCGCCGCCGGAGTATAACTTTGCAATCGTGCCTGAAGTCAACGGCATCGACGCGTATTGGGAAATCAAAGCCAACCGGCCCTCCGCCCCGACAACCGGCCCTTATTCGGACATTCAGCTACCGCGCAATTCCGGCGCCGGCGTCGTTTTCGGCGGCGCCTCGCTATTGTTCGGCTTCGGTATGATTTGGCATATCTGGTGGCTGGCAATTGCGGCAGCGCTTGCGATGCTGGTGATCATCATCCTGCGCTCTTTCGACGAAAATACGGAATACTGCCTGAGCGCCGGGGACGTCGAGCGAATCGAACGCCAAAACCTTACGCCGGTTCCGATAGCCGCCGAGGAACCGTCATGATCTCTGATTCAGCTCCGGAACTGACCGCCCCCCAGGAATCGGTCTCCGCGGACAAGCATTTCGGACTCTGGTTATATTTGATAAGCGATACGGTACTGTTCGCGCTATTGTTCGCCGTTTACGCCACGATGAGCCGCAATTACGCCGGCGGACCGAGCGGCCGGGACTTGTTCGAGCTCGGCCAGGTGTTTCTGGAAACCTGGTTGCTGCTGTGCAGCACGCTGACCTGCGGTTTGGCGATGCTGGCCTGGCGGAATAAGCGCAAGCGATACCTATTATTTTGGTTGATCGGCACTTTCGGTTTGGGCCTTAGCTTTATCGGCATGGAACTATACGAATTCGGCCGTCTGATTGGCGTCGGCGCAGGTCCCGACCGCAGCGGTTTTCTTTCGGCTTTTTTCACGCTGGTCGGCACTCACGGACTGCACGTCACTATCGGGTTGATCTGGCTAGCCGTGATGCTTGCGCAGATCCAACTCAAAGGCATGACCGCTCCGGTGTATTGCCGTTTATTCCGTTTCAGTCTGTTCTGGCATTTTCTGGACTTGATCTGGGTCGGCGTGTTTTCCATGGTTTATTTAGCCGGAGCGTTATAAATGAATTCCTCTTCCACTGAGAGCACCCGCCGTTACCTGATTGGATTTGCACTCGCGCTGGGGTTGACTGTTTTGGCCTTTGCGCTGGTTGGCGCCCGGACCGGCTTTGTGCTGGAACTCTTTCGATATGCGATCCCGGCCTTACCCGACAATGGCAAGTTATTTGCCGAGTCGCCGCGCTGGATCGTGTTAACGGGCATATTCGTGCTCGCCGTCCTGCAAGTGGGCGTGCATTTACACTATTTCCTGCATCTGGATTTTAGCCGGAAACAAAGGCTATTGTTGCATACGCTCTTATTTTCGCTGCTGATCGTTTTCATCTTGGTATGCGGGACTCTTTGGATCATGCACGATCTGAACCGGCAAATGCTGCCGAGCTGACAGCATACCGCACTTCCAGCCTTATTCGAATCGAGAGACGAAGCAAGCGGAAGCCGCTGCGTGGTTGACAGGCTAACCTCGCGCCCGGTTTTCGACCGGCATGGGATTTCGGCGCATTATCGCAGCGCCGGGCGCCTACTGTGCCCTATGCGCGAAACGGCGATATAGGCGAGATGCGGTTTGCATCCCGCCGCGTCCGGAACCTCCAGCGTAGTCGAAACTAGATGTTGCCGTCTGACTGAAAGATAGCTTACGCGAAATATTGTTCGCGCAATTCGCGTATCGATGGTGCAGTCAACTCTTTATCGTCGCTTTTGCGCTTAACGGAGTAAATGCCTTTGTTAAGGACGATTTCTTCGCCCTCGCTGGCAAAGGCGGTAACATTGTGTGCGGGATCGAGCGGAATGTATTGCTTGCCGCCAAACTCACTGTTGAAGTCGGCGATGAGTCCCGCATGCGGCGGGTTATTCACCGTGCCCCACCAAGGCGATTTACCGCCATCGTACGACCAGGTATCGCCGATGGATTCGGGCGGCAGGCAGCGCTCGACCAAACGCTCGCCGACTACGGCATATTGCTTGCGGCTGGCTTTTTCCGGTTCGGTTCCCGCAACTTCGCGAATTTCGAGGATCTCGCCGTTGGTAAATGCATCAGACGACGGCACGACGCGGCTCCAGCTCCCATCCAAATTTTTGTGTTCAAACATCTTGTCACCTTGTAAGTTAATGGAAAATCATCAATGCGATAGCAAAATCGTGACCAAGTTTATTCGGCGACAAAACCGCGTAGACGCCACGCGCAAGCTACGACTAACCAACTGTTTTTAAAAAATATTTTTATACAGAACGCTTACAGTATGCTCGGAAACGAAACCCGAAACGGATTGGTTCACGGTAAAAACTCCGGCGGGGCCGAACAATTTATCGGATTTCCGACAAAACTTCAGCTGCATGCAAAATTTGGGAGCACCTACACCTCTTTCGAACGTCTGGTTGAAAATTCATTAGCCGAAACCTTAACCGGGCTTGTTCTTGTCTCATCGCATGCACCATTTAGACAAATAAATCGACAACTCTGCTTTATTTTGGTGCAAGCTAACATTCCTCTCGCTCCCTAATCTTACTCGATAAAAGCCGCCAGCCCCCGCCCGGCAAGGAATGCGGCTAGACCAACAAAAATTGGCGCATTTAATGCTGCAAAATCGATCGATGCAATGCTGCATCTTTGACTCTCTTCGACAATGGCGTCGGAAAACCGTTGGTATGTATCGGCGGTAACAAACTTATCCGGCCATTGCTCGTCTTTATATTTTCTTCAAGTCCGAAGCAATGCGCGCGTAATTAGCTGACGCCGAACCGAATAAGGCTGTTCCTCCCGACCTATCAAAACGAAGCGATGTGTTGTCTCGCGGCAGCCCGATTCGTTATGCCGTTAACTTATTCATTACCTTGATCTCGTGCTATGTCTAACATGCAATTTAATCTGTTCAGTTTTGCCGGCAAAATGAAAATTTTGCACATGACCTGGTTAGCTTTCTTCATCAGCTTTGCGGTTTGGTTCAACCATGCGCCGTTGATGCTAACGATCGCGGAGTCGCTTAAACTGAGTCAAGCGGAAGTCAAAACCATCTTGATCCTGAACGTCGCCCTTACGATTCCGTCGCGCATCGCGATCGGCATATTAGTGGATAAATTCGGTCCCAAGCGCACCTATTCGACACTGCTGGCTTTGGGCAGCCTACCTTGTTTCCTGTTTGCAATGGCCGACGACTTCCAGCAGCTGGCCCTGGCGCGTTTTCTGATGGGCTTCGTCGGCGCCGGTTTTGTGATCGGCATACGCATGGTGGGCGAATGGTTTCCCGCGAGGCAAGTCGGTATTGCCGAAGGCATCTACGGCGGCTGGGGTAACTTCGGTTCCGCCGCGGCCGCGATCGTTCTGCCGTCCTTGGCGCTGGCGTTCGGCGGCGGCGACGGCTGGCGCTACGCCATAGGCTGCACCGGCGCATTGGCATTGCTGTATTCCGTTATCTATTTCTTCAATGTCAGCGATACGCCGAAAGGCTCGACCTATTTCAAACCGAAAAAATCCGGAGCCATGGAGGTCACCAGCATTTGGGACTTGTTCTTTTACATACTGATGACCGTGCCGCTTTACGGCGCGCTGACGCTGTTGACCTGGAAGCTATCGCCGGCCGGCATGAAATTGTTGTCCGACCCGGCTGCCATCGTGGCCTATACGGTGATCTGGGCTTTGTTCTTCTACAACGTCTATAAAATCGTCCATATCAACGAAGAGCATCTGACTCGGCCGGTCGAAGACATTCACAAATACAAGTTCAAGCAAGTCGCGATCCTGGACTTGGCTTATCTGGTGACTTTCGGCTCCGAATTGGCGGTGGTGTCCATGCTGCCGATGTTTTTCTACGAAACATTTCACGAATCGCAGGGCATTACCATGGTGCAAGCCGGTTTGTCCGCTTCCGGTTTCGCCTTTATGAATTTGGTGGCGCGTCCCGGCGGCGGCTGGATCAGCGACGTGTTCGGCCGCAAACTGTCTCTGAGCATTTTTATAGGCGGCCTCGCGATCGGCTATTTCGTAATGTCCAACATCACGCCCGATTGGCCCATCATATCGGCCATTCTGGTCACGATGGCGTGTTCGTTCTTCGTTCAAGCCGGCGAGGGTGCCGTGTTTGCGATGGTGCCGTTGATCAAACGCCGCATGACCGGCCAGATCGCCGGCATGGTAGGCGCTTACGGTAATGTCG
Source organism: Methylomonas sp. MgM2 (assembly GCF_054172045.1). Lineage (NCBI taxonomy): Bacteria > Pseudomonadati > Pseudomonadota > Gammaproteobacteria > Methylococcales > Methylococcaceae > Methylomonas > Methylomonas sp. MgM2. The sequence continues at coordinate 104,633 of NZ_JBSYXO010000007.1, forward strand.
GCGGCGTTATATTCCTGACCGTGCTGTCTTTCGTATCGCCTGCCGTATTTTTTCTGACCATCGCCTGCACGGCACTGGTGATCACCATTGCCGTGCAATTCGTCGAAGAACCGCAAGGCCATATGGCCGAAGTCATGGAAGACGGCACGGTAGCCATGATCGAAGTCGAATAATCCGATTGCCAAAACTTCAATTTAAATTTACCTCCACTTATTTGGCCCATGGCCGGGAGTATTTATGATCGTAATATTAGTGCTCGTCGCATTTTTCTTTTTAGGATTCGGCTCTATGCTGAGTTGCTGCGCCAACCAAGCCGCTAGCAACGAATTGGCTGAACAAATCGTGGAAAGACCGGCGGTTTTAACCACGTCGATTCCGGAAGACGCGGTGTTGCGGCGACATTTCATCGGGCAATTGCGGCGCGAAGTGGAAGCCGGCTTGCCGCCGCGACCGACCGATTCGATTCTGAAAAGACATCATGATGCGATGGTAAAAACGGAATTGAACTTTAAACTTGCGATTATCGAGTCGTCGATCGACGCTTAAACCAACTCTTTCATGGCAAAAACGCTCGCCGTAGACATCAGTGCCTTTAGCGATAAAGGCATCAAGGAAGAAAACCAGGATTTTTGGGGTGCCTTGATACCGGAAGAGCCGCAGCTCACGTTGAAGGGAATTACAATCGCAATCGCCGACGGCATGAGTGCAAGCGAGGCCGGCAAGGAAGCCAGCCATTGTTGCGTAACCGCATTTCTGGAAGATTATTACAGCACGCCGGACTCTTGGACGGTGGCTAAGGCCGGGCAAAAAATTTTGTCGGCCACCAATTCCTGGCTGCATAGCCAAGGCCAAACCCGCCACGCCTCCGCCAAAGGCATGGCCAGCACCCTCAGCGTGCTGGTCATCAAATCCAATACCGCCCATATTTTCCATATCGGCGACTCGCGCATCTATCTGCTGCGACAGGAGATTTTGGAACAGCTGACCCGCGACCACCGGCTTTGGGTCGATGACGAAAAAAGTTACCTAAGCCGCGCCATGGGCATAGAACCGCATCTGGAAGTCGATTACAAAAGCCTTTCGCTGGAACAAGGCGATCGTTTTCTACTGACCACCGATGGGCTACACGATTTCGTCGACGATAAAACCCTGCAATCGGTTTTGAGCACCAAGGCCAATCCGGAAGATATGGCCAAAACCTTGGTAGACACCGCGATCGGCAACGGCAGCGACGACAATGTCACTTGCCAAATCGTGCATATCGAATCGCTGCCGCTATTGCAGGAAGACGAAGTGCTGCGGCAGCAAGCCATATTGCCTTTTCCCCCGCTTCTGGAAGCCGGCATGGTGCTGGACGCTTATCGTATCGAGGCCGAGTTGCACGCCAGCAAGCGCACTCAGATTTACAGGGCATACGACACGCGCAAGCAGTGTCCCGTTATCTTGAAAACGCCGTCGGTGTTATACAACGACGATACGCATTACATCGAACACTTTCTGCACGAAGAATGGGCCGGCAAACGCATCGATCACCCCAATGTATTAAAGGTGCTGGAAACCGACCGCGCCAAAAGCTGCATGTACTATGTCACCGAATACATAGACGGCGAAACCCTGCGTGCGTGGATAGACCGCAACCCCATGCCGGATGTTAAAACCGTCCGAAAATTGATCGAACAAATCGCTAAAGGCCTGCGGGCTTTTCATCGGATGGAAATGCTGCACCAGGATTTAAAGCCCGACAACATCATGATCGCGGCGGACGGCACCGTCAAAATCATCGATTTCGGCTCGGTCAAAATCGCCGGCATCGCCGAAATCACACCGTTGGATCACGGCGTACAGGAAAACATTTTGGGCACCTTGAACTACACGGCACCGGAATATCACTTAGGCCAGCGCGGCAGCGTCAGGTCCGACTTGTTTTCCCTGGGCGTGATCGCCTATGAAATACTGAACGGCGCCCTACCCTACGGGCAAATGCCGGAAAAACCCGACCGCAACAATCTGCGCCGCCTAAGCTACGTGCCCAGCATCCACCGCAACGAAATGGTGCCGATCTGGATAGACGGCGCCCTCAAAAAAGCCACTCAACTGACACCGCAATTCCGCTACGCCGAACTGTCGGAATTCATCCACGACCTGACGACCCCGAATCCCGAATTTCTCAAATCCGAAGACTGGCAACCCTTAATCGACCGCAATCCGCTATTGTTCTGGAAAAGCGCCGCGCTGTTTTTCTTTTTAAGCAGTCTGGTGTTGTTATTGGTTTTGATATCCCGGATCTAAATCCGAATCCTAGCCATAAGACGGAAGCGGATGAAATCCAACTGTCATCACTATAATGAACGCGCAAAAAGCTAAGTTCAGAGCGTAGGTGGGCAAATTTGCCCACCGAAATTCGCATGTATTGAATCCACGTGGGCACATGGATTGTGCGCACCCTACCCATCTACCGAGTGCCCTGGTTTCCAGACCCTTTAGCCGTATCCTTGGTTGACTCTTCACCGGAAGCCGCTGCCGCCGGCAAAACCAATTGCGCCTTATCCACCCCGGCAATCCGATCGAAATCCAGCTGGCTGATACTGAACAAAACATCCCTGTCATTCCGGCTGACGAAATACTGGTCGCCGGCCTTGACCAAGATATAAGTCCAACTGTCTTTGGGGCCGGAAACATCCACAGTCACGGTTTTATTGTCGCCCGGCGGCAGTTGGTCGACCGGCGCCAACACCTTCAATCCGGCCAATGCCATCGCCAGCTCCATCGCCTTGACTTGATCCAGCTGCGGCTTAGACTGGTCATCGCTCTCTGTCGCGGCTTCGGCGGCGGCGAAATGCCAGCCGTCGTCTTTTTTCTGCAAGACGTAATCCGGGCCTTTGATTTGGTCTATGTCTTTGGCGGCCAGCAAAGATTTGTCCAGCCAGTCATCATTTTTGGCCGGCCATTCGAAGCTGCTTACATTGACGGCGTAAACGTTGTCGTCTCCAGGCTCGCGCACATGGGATTTTTTGAAGCCCGGCGACGTACCGATGTACAGTTCGCCGGCCGGTTTGTCGCCTTGATAAAACTGCAAGCGGCGCTGGAACTTGTCTTCGGCGACTTCGAAGCGCTTGTGGCTGCTTTGGGTCGTCGCCACCGGCCAACCGGCTTGCAGATTCTTCAGCCGGTTTAACAAGGCATTGAGTTTTCCGGCATCGGCCGGCAATTGTTTAAGTTTCGGAATGATCCAGTTGTCGCCGGGTTTGGTCAACGTGACGCTTTGCTTGGCATCGCTGACGATCAATTTGTCCGCTTGCTCCGGAATAAAACCGAGTAAGGCTTCCGGTTTGGGCTGCCGGCCCTGTTGTTGGCTAAAAAACAACACAGCCGCCAATAGCAATTGCGCTAGCAGCAGGCCGCTTAACCAGGTTTGAAATTTCGTCATCTCTTTACTCCATTAATCCGCCAGTAAACGCAAATATTCCCGCTCGCGGGCTTTATGCCGCTGCCTTCGCAACAGCGCGACCAAGCCCAAAGCCAAGGCTGCGAGCAGATAGTTCAAGTATTCCCAGAACAATTGAACGCTATGTTGCATCGGCGGCAGGGTCCGGTTGAAATGGCCGCGGGCTCTGATACTGAGCAAACCCGCATCTTCCAGCGACCAATCGATCGCGTTGGCGATCAGTTGCAGGCTGTTCAGGTATTCGCTGCGCGCCGAGGCAGCGGCGATACGGATCACCTCGTCGGACAAGAAGTCGTTGGAGGCGAACAGAATGATGCGGGCCGATTCCGGCGAATGTTCTATGACGCCGGATACCGTTTCGCTAGCCGGTTTTTCCTGTTCTTTTTGCTCGTCGGCCTTTTGCTGCGCCAACAACGGCGACGGCTTGCCGACGAAGTAGGAATCGAAGCGGCCGGCGCTGATCACACCCAGAAGCTGCGAGCCGGTTTCGCCTTCTTGCTCGTAATGCGTGCGGCCGTCCGCGTCGATGCGCGGCATGATATCGGTCGACTCGGACAACCAGGAGGCATCGGAGCTACGCAGCAGTTCGGTAATCGTGCGCTGTCCTTGCTTTTCCTTGTCGAGCAAAATCGGCGAAGCCCAGGCCATGGTCAATTGCGGCAAATCGCCGGTGACGGGAATGTGCTGATTCAAGCCGTCGCCGCGAATATCGATGAAATAGGGATAATCCAGCATGCGCATTTCCTGTAACTGGAAGCCTGCGACATTGCGGGTCACCGGCAGCGGAAAGGCCGAGTTTTGCGGATCCATGACCAGTTTGTCGTCGAATTTCAGGCCGTTATGGGCCAACCAGCCGCTCAAGCCGCTATCCTGCTTTTCCATGCCCACGCTACGCGGCGTCAAGTTGACCGCAAAAGGCGAGGTTGACGCAATCACGGTACCGCCTTGCATCAAAAACTGGTCGACTGCGAACAACTGCTTCTCGTCCAACGCTTTCGGCGAGAGCAGCAGCAAAATATCGGCGTCGCCCGACACCTGCCCATCGCCGAGGTCTTCGGCCTGAACATTCAATTCGGCTCCCAGGAATTGTTCCAGCTCTTTGAACTGCGGCCCGAGCATGCCGTATTGCATCATCGCCGGATTGGCGGCGGGCGCCACCATCGCCACGGTTTTGGTAAACCCGCTGGCGAAGCGTTTGATGCCCGCCTCCAGATTGCGCTTGAAACCTTCTTCGCTGACATCGTCGAACGGAATTTGAACGATCTGTTTGCCGCCCGCCAGCGTCAGATAAAAATAGAAACGCTGATCGCTCAACAGATCGGTGGTCATGGCTTGAAAGCCGTAGTCGTCGGCAATCCGTTTGGCCACCTGACCGCCATCGGCGTCCGGATCGATAAAATTCACGCTGAAGCGGCCGCCCGATTGGGCCTGCATGGCTTCGGCGGTTTTTTGCACGGTCTTGCGGAAATTGACCAGCATTTCTGGCAATTTCGCATCGGCCGAAACATAGGCCTTAAACGCTAATTGGCCTTTGACGGTATCGAACAAGTTGCCGCCGGATTGGTAGGCGTTCAGCACCTTTCTGACGGCCCGAGTCAGGTCGTGCTCAGGATTGCGCAATTGCACTTCCAGATCGGTTTCGCTGTTGGCTTTCAGTTCGATCAAATCGCGGAAACCCAGGACTTGGTATTCGTCGCCGTATTTCACCAGCACATTGAAATACGAACTGACGATGGCCGATTGATAACGGTCCGCCACTTGAAACGGTGTGGGTTGGATGCCGTATTTTTGATTGGCTTCCTGTTCCGTTTCGGGGTCTTTCACCGGGTCGACGAATTCAACCCTAACCTTGCCCTTCCCTGCGATTTCGTATTCGCGCAATAAGTCCTTCAATTGCGGCACCAAAGGCGCCAGCAGAGGATGGGTCTTGCTGCTGAAATAGCCTCGCAGCAGCAAAGGCTCTTGCAGCTGATTCAGGTAGGTTTTAGTCGCCGAAGAAATCGAATATTGGTCGCCTTCGGTGACGTCGATCCGCAAGGCTGAAATCTGCCCCAGCCACAAATTGGCGCCTAGTGCATTCGCCATTAACAAGGCCGTGGCAATGCGCCAACTTTTATGGTGCGGCGTGCTTTCAGTCGTGGCCCAGCGTTCTTTTTCCAGCACATAGGTGTTCAAGGTCAGGAACACGGCAACGATGCTGAGGTAATAGTACAGGTCGCGCAGGTCGATGACGCCGCGGGTAATCGAATCGAAGCGCGAACCGCTGCCCAAAAGGCGCAGCCATTCGCCGGCCTGGTTGCCGAACAAATCGGTGATGGTGCTGTTGCCCAGCAGGTAAAACAGGCCGCAAACCGCCGTAGCGCTGATCAGGCTGACGATCTGGTTGTCGCTGCGGGCCGACACGAACAAACCTATGCTCAAATAAGCCGCCCCCAGCAGCAAGGTGGCCAAGTAGCCGGCCCAAACCGGCCCCCAATCCAGTTCGCCGATGATTGCGACGGTGATCGGCAACGGCAAGGTCATCAGCAGCGCAATCGCGAGTAAACCCAGGCAACCCAGGAATTTACCCAGCACGAAATGCCACAGCGGCACCGGCTGGGTCAACACATGCTCCAAGGTGCCGCTGCGCCGCTCTTCGCTCCATAGGCGCATGGTCAGGGTACCGGCCAAAAAAATCAACAATACCGGCATCCATTCAAATAATGGCCTGACGTCGGCGATATTGCGGGCAAAAAAGGCTTCGCCCCAAAAGAAGATAAACAAGGTCACCGCCGCAAACGTCGCCAGGAACAAATAAGCGATCGGCGTAGCGAAAAATAAAGTGGTTTCCTTATCGGCTATCCGGCGTATCACCGGCAGGGCTGAACGATCAGGCTGCATCGCTTAATTCCTCCTTTTGCGCGTTTTGCACGGATGCGCTACTCACTTCCCGGAACAGGGTCTCCAGGTCGCGCAGTTCGGCTTGTAATTGAAAGAGTTCCGCGCCGGCGTTGATAATAATTTTGGCAAGCGCGGCGCTGACGGTTTGACTGGCATCCTGATCGGCCAGAGTCAGACGGTAACGGTAGGCGCCTTGCCGCTCGGCGGCATGACTTAAAGTTTCCATGTGCGCGATGCCGTCCACGGCTTGCAATTGCTGATTGGCGGCATCCGGGGTCAGCGTCGTCGAAACTAATAAGTGATTGCTGTGGCGCAGATCGTCCAGCCTGGCATCGACGGCCAATCGGCCGCTGCGCAGGATCAAGACCCTGTCGCATAAGGCATCGACTTCCTGCATGATATGGGTCGATAAAATCACCGTGGCGTCTTTGGCCAGGGCGCGGATCAACCGGCGCATTTGTTCGGTTTGATTCGGATCGAGACCGTTGGTCGGTTCGTCCAGAATCAACAGTTTCGGTCGGCCGAGTATCGCCTGCGCCACACCGACCCGTTGCTTGTAGCCGCGCGACAGCGTCGCAATCGGCGACAACAAACGGTCCTGTATATCGGTAGCATAAACCGCGCGTTTGATTTCTTGATATTTACGTTCGCCTACCAGACCTCTCAATTCGGCGGCGTAATCCAAGTAGTCGGCCACGCTCATTTCCGGGTAAATCGGCAGATTTTCCGGCAGGTAGCCCAGGGTTTGCCGCGCTTGTTCGGCGTCGCCGGATATATCGATACCGTTGATCTTGATCAAGCCCCGGTTAGGTTCCAAATAACCGCTGATCATTTTCATGATCGTGGTCTTGCCGGCGCCGTTGTGGCCCAACAGCCCGACGATTTCGCCCTTGCCGATATTGAAACCGACGCTGTCCACGGCTACGAAGTCGCCGTATTGCCTGGTCAAGTCGCTGACTTCAAGCATGTTGTCCTCCAAATGTAACGGTTGTAATTGCTGATGATTCATTTTCGACCCAGTCAGGCGGAGGACGGGCACTGACGCTGCGCCTATCAGTCGTAATAAACATTGTTCTTATAGTCCCAATAGTTTGTCGGAGGTATTCCCTAACACAAGGCTTCAGACGATTGATTCGGACAGAAAGATAGGGATTGGATCGAAAAATTCAAGGCTTCCCGCATGCTCGCTTTAAAATTAACCCAACCGACACGGGCAAAAATGATAGATAATTCAACCGCACGTCATGAGGGTATAAATAATGTCACTGTATTGCCTGGTTTATACAAGCGTCTCAAGTCAAAAAATGTCTGATGAAGACTTGAAACAAATCTTAGAAAAATCAAGAACAAAAAATCGAAAACTCGATGTCACCGGCATGCTGCTCTACCTCGACCCTTACTTTATTCAAGTGTTGGAAGGCGAAGAGGAAACCGTAGACAGCATTTTCAACAGCATTAATCAAGATTCCAGGCATTGCAAAGTCTCGATCATTTACCGGCAACCCTTGGATAAACGCTATTTTTCCAATTGGTCTATGGGCTTTAATAAAATCCGCGATCAGGATGTGGACAACATCGACGGATTTTGCGATTTTTTACAGCATCCGAGTCCGAATTTTATGGCCGAACTGCCGCTTGAAATCGAAACCATATTAAAAAAGTTTAAAAACGAAACACTGTTTTGAGATGCCGTGCTGCCTGCGCGCATGACTTCACAGACATAAATGTGTCCATCCGCCTGCCATAAGGAGGCTATGTTGAACGTGAACACCGACACCTTTGCAGGCAGACCCTATCCGTTAGGATCGATCTTACGCCCGGGCGGAGCTAATTTCAGCGTATACGCCAACAAAGCCGGCGCCGTCGAATTATTGCTGTTCGACCATGCGGACGATGACACGGCTACCCGGATCATCAAGCTTAAACCCATCATCAACCATACGTTCCATTACTGGCACGCTTATGTACCGAATGTACAAGCCGGACAAATATACGGCTACCGTGTTTACGGTCATAACCAGCCAGGTTTACACTTCGATCCGGATAAACTCCTGATCGATCCCTACGCCAGAGGTATCGCAGTCGGCCTTCAATACGACCGCGGCGCCGCCTGCAAAACGGGCTCCAATATCGGCTCGGCGATGAAAAGCGTATTGGTGGATTACCGCGGCTACGATTGGGAAGGGGACGCGCCGCTAAGGACACCCTTCCGGAAAACGGTAATCTACGAAATGCATGTACGTGGATTTACCCGCCACCCCCAATCCGGCGTCACGCCGGAAAAGCAAGGGACGTTTGCCGGCCTCGTCGAAAAAATCCCGTACCTTAAAGATCTCGGTGTTACCGCAGTAGAATTGCTGCCCGTGTTTCAATTCGATTTGCAAGATGCCCCGCCCGGTTTGAATAATTACTGGGGCTACTCACCCGTGTCGTTTTTCGCTCCCCATCATAGCTATAGTTCCGATCCCACTCCGCTCGGCGCGATCGCCGAATTCAGAGACATGGTAAAGGCCTTGCACAAGGCCGGCATCGAGATCATTCTGGACGTCGTATTCAACCATACCGCAGAGGGGGGAAACGGAGGAGCCACTTTCTGTTTCAAAGGCTACGCCAACGATGTCTATTACATATTGGACAAAGACAATTGCAGTTATCGAAATTACTCCGGCACCGGTAACACGCTTAAGGCCAACCATTCCGTGGTCAGGCGTCTGATCCTGGATAGCCTGCGCTATTGGGTCACCGAAATGCATGTCGACGGTTTCCGCTTCGATCTGGCTTCGATCTTAACGCGGGACGAAGCCGGCAAACCCATGCCAACGCCGCCTATCTTATGGGACATCATCACCGACCCGGTATTATCCGGCAGCAAATTGATTGCGGAAGCCTGGGATGCCGCCGGCCTTTATCAACTAGGCAGCTTCGGCGACTTTTGGAAGGAATGGAACGGCAAATTCCGGGACGATATCCGCTCTTTCGTCAAGGGCGACGTTGGCAGCGTAGCCAAATTACCCAACCGTCTATTCGCAAGCCCGGACATATTCGGGCATTCGGAACAGGAACCGGAAACCAGCATCAATTTCGTCACATGTCACGACGGTTTCACGCTGCATGACCTCGTTTCTTATAACGGCAAGCATAACGAAGCGAATAACGAAAACAACCGGGATGGTTGCGACAATAATATCAGCTGGAATTGCGGCATCGAAGGCCCCACCGACGACGTGTTAATCAATGCCTTGCGCAAACGCCAGATCAAAAATCATCTGACACTGACCATGTTCGCCGCCGGCACGCCGATGTTGCTGATGGGCGATGAAGTCTGTAGAACCCAGATGGGCAATAACAATGCCTACTGTCAGGATAACGAAATCAGCTGGTTCGACTGGTCTTTACTTGAAAGGCACGGCGATATTCACCGATTTGTAAAAGAGCTGATTTGCCTGCGCCACGCTCTATACCGCTGGGATCACAAACCGTCGCCGACCCTGAGTCAACTGTTTCAAGAACTCCATATTGAATATCATGGTGTCAAACTGACTCAACCCGATTGGGGATGGGACTCGCGTAGCCTGGCCATTTTAGTCGCAAAGCCGCATCGTCCCTTTATCATCTATTTCATTCTTAACAGCTTCTGGGAGACGCTTGAATTTGAGCTACCAACGCGATATCTAGACATGCCAGTGGCTTGGTCTCGTATTGTCGACACGGCTCTACCCTCGCCGGACGATTGCATCCCTCATCACCAAGCGATCAATGTCGACAGCCAATGCTATCAGGCTCAGGCCAGATCCGTCGTCGCATTGATAGCCAAAATCAAGCTCATTCCAAGCTACAATGTTGGCTGAACTGAAAGGCAGATCTGCATTTTACGGCTGTCGCCAAAGTCGAAACCGGTAGCTTAAGGCCGGTCTTATTGAAACAACCTCTTATCCCAAATAACTTGTCCAGGAGCCTGGTTAACATTTGGATTATTTCGCCGGTGATGCAAAATTATCGGCGGGAATGAATCAAATTACTTTCACTGAATAAAGAAGCTTCTTCGGCAGGAATTGGCCGACTGGTTGGTCGCCAATGACTGGGTCTGGATTGGGCTGACTGGTCGGTATGGAGAAATGCGACAGGCAAAAATACCGTCTTCTCTTCAGATTCATCGCCGTAAAGCGGCCAATGAAATTCCGATTCCTGAAAGCAGCCATTGGCGATCTCACCCAACCGGCCAATACCCGACCGTCGGGGTCGTTATCCAATTTTAATAGTCAAGGCATCCTTTGACCCAATTGGATGTCCGGTTTTCGGCGAACAATTCGACATTATCACTGTGTCACTACGGCCATTACCTGCCGGTCGGGACGACTTTCCGATTTCAATGTTTGAGACATGCAATGATTCAACCGAACGTCCGAAATTCGGCGACCAAGTGAACATTATGGTAGCGTCACTACAACTATTAGCCACTTGTCAAACTGACCTAAAAACCACGGTTTCAACGACCAATCTAGAGTGGATTAAATCACTGCTTTACTTTTTTGTAGCATATAACCGCCATTCGAGGCGTGCGGGTTCACTGAACCATTTTAGCATAACGAAGTGTATTTCGATCGAACACGGCTTCATTCAAAATTGGAATATCCGTCCCGAGAGGCGTTTGCATTTAAACTTGTCTCTTAGCTATCTGTCTGTGAAACTGGGGCAAGATCACGACCATCGCAAAAAACAATCTTCCTAATACTAGAATTATCCAAGATTAAGGTGGTGACGACGTTTCAAGCCAAATAAACCGATTAAGCCACTACCGAACAACCAGGCGGCACCAGGCACCGGCACTGCAGCTAGTTGTCCTGGGCTAATCGCCCAGACATAATTAGTGTAGATTTTTTGGTAGTCGCGCAGTTTGGTGCCGCCTTCATCAGTAACAAAGTTCCAAGCAGAGATGGGACTTGACGCGTATTCCGTACTGAACCAATATCCCCAAGCTTGTTCATTTGTAAACAAGTTGGTATCTGGAATTGATTCTACTGTCGTAGCGCCTAATTCGTTATAAAATAGTTTACCAAAAACAGTATTGTCACCATCCCCACGCTGTGGGTTGTCCCCGGCATTGGGCAGTACCCATTGGCTGGATCCAGCGTAGTTTATATCGTTCAAATAGTCTACAAACGCCATGCCACCAAACCAACTGGCACGACCCAAAATACTGTCACTAAAGTCTGCGGATGAGACAATATGTTGACCACTGTTCGATGGTATATCGTAGAAATTCGGCGTGTCGTAAATGACCGGACTTGCCGCAATTATCGCGTTAATTACGGTGTCGTAGCCATGATTTGTGATCATGGTGCCTAGCAAATTAGCATCTCCGGTCCACGTGACATCACTGACACTGCTATAAACTACACTTTCACCGAATGAAGTACCAACGGTCAACGACGCTTCAACATTAAATGACGTTATGCCCAGTAGTACGCTAGCGGTTAATAAGGGGATATTCGATTTCGTAATCATACTCAACCTTATAGATATAAATTGTATGAGTCTGCATAAATAATATGCATTTCAGAGGCGTATCCGCGCCTGTATACGGTCGATCACTTAAAAGTTAACGATAAAACAAAGGTGCTATTGATCTTGTTGAATCAATTATATTTTGCTAAAAAAATTAACAATAGTTACAAATTATAGGTAAGTTTTTATCACATAGAAATATGTCTTGCAACTAATCCAACATACTAGCATCAGTGTCAACGTCGACACTCAAATTATACGTAAGGAACCACAAAAAGCTGGGGGTCTGTTTTTTTTACTCAAACGCCTGATCCTAAGCTGGTAGACAACTTTCCATTCAAATACTGTCGCTGATGATGGCAATCTAGTCTTAGCCAGATGACCGATTGGTTGAAGTTGCCAATGACTGCTTTGTAGCCCTCCAGTTCGCAGTATCAGGATTTCGCTGACCGGCCGGTATGGAGAAACGCGATAGTCTAGATTGGGTCGGTTGGACACAGTGACGAACGGCCGCTTTCAGGTATCGGAATTCAATGACAGCTCCGGCGATGAATCTGAAGAGCAGACAGTCGCCGAGCGACCCCTTGCGGACTGTTGATTTGTCTGGTCAAATGCCGGCGATTGAACCAAAAGCCGACGTTAACTCCACGTTTGTTAATCCCATCAGCTCAAAAGTCGTTATTAATGGACATAAAAGAACTTTCAGAGGGAATAATTAAGTTAAGTGAAGAAGCGACAGCATTTTTTGATGCGGCGTTTGTGGAATGCGGTGAAGAGGAAGAGCCAAGTCAATACTGGTTCTATTGCGGCGAGCGTCGAAACGCTTATTGGGACAAATTGACGAACGAAAATCGCCAACTATCTCAGAAAGCCCAGGAAACACTACTGAAAGTAGTACCGATAGATGGCCGCTGATCGGCAGACCGGTCTCTCGGATCAACCCTAGTCAAGGTCTATTATTATGTGCCCAAAATACACTCTGATATGCTCGGCAGCTTTGAGCGCGTTGACAGCATGCGGTGATGTTGCGCAATTGCCTATCGCGGCAGGCACCGGCCCCAATCCTCAACTGCCGCCGCCTAACCCGAGCTTGTTTCCCACGGTGAATATTGCAAAAGCGGTAGGCTGGCCCGCGAATGGCAAACCGACCGCTGCACCGGGAATGAGCGTAAACGCCTTTGCCGCCGGACTCGACCATCCGCGCTGGCTATATGTGTTGCCCAACGGCGACGTATTGGTCGCCGAAACCAATGCGCCGTCCGGACCCGAGGAGGAGAGCGGCATCAAGAAATGGGTATTGATCCAAGTTGGGGCGGACGTACCCAGCGCTAACCGCATCACCTTGTTGCGCGACGCCGATAACGATGGCGTCGCGGAGATGCGGACGGCGTTCATCGAAGGGCTCAACTCCCCCTTTGGCATGGCGCTGGTGGGCAACGATTTTTACGTGGCCAATACCGATGCATTGCTTAAATTTCCTTACAGACAAGGCGAAACCCGGATCGATCAGCCGGGAACCAAGATTGTCGATTTACCGGCGGGCCAAATCAATTATCACTGGACCAAGAATTTGCTCGCCAGCAAAGATGGCTCGCGACTCTATGTCACGATAGGGTCTAACAGCAATATTGGTGAAAACGGAATGGATCAGGAAGCGGACCGTGCCGCCATCCTTGAAGTGGATCCGTTGCGACGAAACACCCGCATCTATGCCTCAGGCCTGCGCAACCCCGTTGGACTCGCCTGGGGACCCGATGGCGAAACGCTTTGGACTGTGGTCAACGAACGGGATGAACTCGGCAGCGACCTGGTTCCCGATTACCTGACCAATGTCCCCGACGGTAGCTTCTTCGGCTGGCCCTACAGCTACTTCGGCCGACATCTGGACGAACGCGTGCAACCTCAGCGGCCCGCTCTGGTCGCCAAGGCCAGAGTACCGGATTATGCCCTTGGGCCGCACACCGCATCGCTCGGTCTTACTTTTTCAAATGGTGCGGCGTGGCCGGCACCGTTCAGTGAAGGCGCATTCATCGGCCAGCACGGTTCTTGGAATCGCAAGCCATTCAGCGGTTATCGGGTGATCTTCGTTCCTTTCAGAGACAGACGTCCTTTCGGCGAGCCGATCGATATGTTGAAGGGCTTTCTCAGCGCTGATGGCGAAGCCTTCGGGAGGCCCGTGGGCGTCGCGATCGACAAACGATCCGCCTTGTTGGTCGCTGATGATGTAGGCAATACCATCTGGCGCGTAACGCCCTCTAAGGCCGACCTTCCGTCGAACTAATACCGCAGATAGCACCTTATTCCAAAAACTCTGGTGCGGGGCGAACACAAATAAATTTGTTTGCTGATAGCCTACGCAATATGAGTGGGCAAAATTTTGAAGATGTCGCTATCGCAATCGATTGTTTTTGGAGCCGATTCTAGGACCGACACCCGCGATAACTCGGGTTGCGTTGAATCGCCAGACTTAGCAAGGGAGTTTCCGAACAGTTTCTGAAAATGCAGCCAACGGGTCGGCGGAAATTCTATTTAATCTTAGGAATAGTATTGTTAAGGGCAGTTTTAAGATCATGCCAGGCTTGTTCCAATCCGTATTTGAGTTCTAGCCGCATCCTTGCGGCCGTTTTGCTAAATTTCCGAGGTGCATTGGTTTTTATATTTATAAATTAATCTTGCAAACCATAAGTATCAACGATTTCTCGTTGCAAATTCCTGATTTCTTCGAGCATTTCTTCTGGCAAGTCACTGGCTCCCTTCAGGGCTAAACAGTCATTTTTGGAAAAAATCAAATCGTTCAGCTCTTGTTTTGAATACTCGCTGTTAGAAGCATCTTCATGCGATTTCCGCAATTTACAAATAATATCAAAAGCAACGTCGCGTCTATGATCTTCAATATCTAGATAATTTGCCAGATCATTTATTCTTTGAATAATCGTTTTCATGGTTGTTCCCTATTAGTTAACCCCGGAAACTGCCGGATCAGAAAAGCAAAACACAACACATGCGAACTTTTTGCAAGGCGCTTTACTACCATTTCTATTACTATGTCAATAACTCTCTTTCCGCATCAAGCCAGTCATCAAATGCGCAGCCCGGCTCAAATTCTCGCTGGCTTTGTAATAGGCAACTTCGGCAATCCTGGAGTCAGGATCCGGCCAACCTAACGTATTGATGGGCTGTACAAGACCTGAAGCCATTTCGAGTTTCATTTTGTTTGCAGCGGAAGCCATTTTTAACCTCAGCCATGGTTGGTTGATTTGCGTGGCCTAGCAACTCATGCGTAAAAACTGCATTATCCCTAGCTCCCAAAAAAATGGAATAAGCACAAATACCTATTCAAACCTAACTATTCGAGTGGTTGAAATGGAAACAAGAAGCCAAGGCGAAAATCAACAGTCCGGAGTAAGTTATGGTTGAACGATTGGTAAAAACAATAGGTCACAAACAATGACGAACTGGCAAGTTTTGAGTGGTACCGCCAGTACACGTAGGGTTAAAAAGCAAAAACACCCCCGATAATCAATTTTATGCCTAATAAAAAAATTCATTTTAAGTCTCCGCCCATTATCCATAAAAGTGACGGAAGCCCGAGACTAGTAGGGTTTGAATTAGAGTTTTCCGGTATCAAACTCGACCAAACGGCCGAAGTTCTTCAGGCTGCCCTGGGCGGCAATTTGGAACAGAAGAGTGCGGCCGAATGGATAGTTCGCACAAAAATCCTGGGTGATTTTAAAATTGAGATTGACTGGAATTACCTGAAATGCGAGGCCATGAAAAACGAGCGGGAAGACCGAACCGAACAGAAGTGGCTTGATCTGTTAGCGCAGACGGCGACACTACTGGTTCCCTTAGAAGTCGTCTGCCCTCCCGTTCCGGTCACCGATCTTGAAGCATTGCTGCCGATAGTCGACGCTTTGCGTCAAGCAGGCGCTGTAGATACCGAAGAATCGCTGCTGGCAGCCTACGGCGTACATATCAATCCCGAAATTCATAGGCTGAATGCAGAAACGCTGTTTTCCTACCTCAAAGCGTTTGCCCTTCTGCAATGGTGGCTGGTGGATGCGCACGAAGTCAACCTCACCCGCAAAATGAGTCCTTATATTGAACTTTATTCCGAGGCCTATCTGAAACAGTTGTTGTCTCGGACGAACCCGTCAGTAGATCAGATTTTCGACGATTATCTTTTATACAATCCGAGCCGTAATCGAGCGCTGGATTTGCTGCCGTTGCTGGCGTATATAGACAGCGACGCAGTACGGCGTGCCGTAAACGACCCGAAAATTAAAGCCCGGCCAACGTTTCATTATCGCCTGCCCAATTGCCATATCGAACAGGAGGACTGGTCGCTGTCGGATTCATGGAACATCTGGTGGGTCGTGGAGCAACTAGCCTATCGTACGGATCAGCTCGATAAGCTGAGTGAAGCCTTTCTGAAGGCCGAGCGTCCAATTATCGGTGTAAACCGCAATGATTGGGTGAAATATATCGATCAATGGCTAAAAGACTGCGCGTTGGCGTAACCGGAAATAACCGGTCCTGGGCGCCGAGTTGGTGGTGTACGGCTCTAGCATTGCGCCTACTCGGCGCTGTCCCCGAACGGATCAGTATCAACCATTTGCCGAGCGGTGAGCCACTCGATGCTCTAATCATCGGAGGCGGCAACGACATTAGCCCGGAACATTACAACGGTGATATTGGTGCCAAAGTCAAGTTCGACCCCGAGCGCGACCGGCTG
Source organism: Methylomonas sp. MgM2 (assembly GCF_054172045.1). NCBI lineage: Bacteria > Pseudomonadati > Pseudomonadota > Gammaproteobacteria > Methylococcales > Methylococcaceae > Methylomonas > Methylomonas sp. MgM2. The sequence continues at coordinate 121,198 of NZ_JBSYXO010000007.1, forward strand.
GAGATCGAATGGATTCGTAAGGCCCTGGCGGATAATTTACCATTGTTGGGGATCTGCCGAGGCGCTCAGTTGATCAATGTAGTACTGGGCGGCACCCTGTACCATGATGTTCGGCCGTTGCGTAAACTTACCCATAACCGGCCCGGCCTGTTACCAACCAAGCAAGTCCGGCTGGATACCGGTTCTCGGTTGGCAAAAATCTGCGGAAAAGGTAGTCTGCGCATTAACAGTTTGCACCATCAAGCCATCAAAGCGCTCGGTGCGGGACTTAAATCGGTAGGATGGGACCGCGACCGGATCATTCAGGCGGTGGAATCCGCCTCGAATAAACGAATTATGGGTGTTCAATGGCACCCGGAATACCTTTTGTATTTGCCGTCCCAATTCGCTATCTTTCGATGGCTTTTACAGCAGGAAAAATGACTACATCTTATCTTTTATTATTCGGAGCCTCTTTTCTTGCGGCGACTATTTTACCTTTTTATTCTGAAGTCATTCTGTTTGCATTATTGCTAGAAGGCGGCGACCCGGCCATGTTGGTCATAATAGCCACAATCGGAAATACGCTGGGGGCGGTCGTTAACTGGTTTTTAGGGCTTTATCTGCTTCATTTTCAGGACCGGCGCTGGTTTTATTTCAGTAAGGCACAAATCGAAAAAGCTCAGCGATGGTATCAGCGCTACGGTTTCTGGTCGCTGTTGTTCGCTTGGTTGCCGATCGGCGGCGACGCACTGACGCTTATCGCCGGCATTATGAAAGTCCGGTTATGGCTTTTTCTGGCATTGGTCGGCGCAGGTAAAGGGCTGCGCTATATTTTGGTCGTTTATCTTGCCGGTCAAGATCTACTTTGAGATGGGGGGCGATTAATCCTGAACGAAATTCCTCGCTAAACATACAACGATTTGGCCGTCATCGACGCTGGAAAACAATTCAGCGACATGAAAGATCGCTCTCTTTAGTTTAGGCCTAAATCAGCTCAAATTAGGCATTGCAACGTTTAGAAAATGTTTCTACAGATAAGCGGTTCGTAACAAAACCGCTTGCAATACGGCTGAATGAAGGTAATGACTATGCCATAAAACCCAGCCGACCCAACAGAAATAGGTATTTCCACTCATTGCGCTTAACTAACATTTTGCCCACCATTAACCTCAATTGGAAAGTTCTGCGCACCGCAAGTATCGGTTCAGAACCGCACTAACATTGGCGATTTCGATATAGCCAAGTTGGGAAATATTTAACAAGGGAACCTGAGTAATACAAAAGACATAACAACAGATACCCAGACAATGCTGCGAGTATCGGAAACTTTGGTGATTTCCATTTTTCAGGAGGTAATGTCATGCGAGTACAGCGAATAATGAGCAAACAAACACACTGTTGCCAACCGGGACAGAGTCTCGAACAAACCGCGCAAATGATGTGGGATCAAGATTGCGGGTGCTTACCCGTCTGCGGAGGAGACGGCGCGCATAAGATCGTGGGGATGATTACTGATCGTGATATTGCTATGTGCGCACTATTCGAGGGAAAACCGTTACGGGATATTTGTGTTAGTCAAGCGATGGCACGCGAGGTGCTGACCTGCAACCCTAACGATTCTTTAGCCGAAGCCGAGAAAAAAATGCGCGATGCTAAAATTCGCCGATTGCCGGTCGTTGACGAAAACGAATGCGTTGTCGGCATGATCTCCTTAGCCGATTTGGCTCAAGAGGCCGCTCGAGAGAGCATGGCAAGCGTCAAGAATATTACGGAAATGGAAGTCGGCAATACGCTTGCTGCGATCTGCACGCCTGGTAGGTAGGCACCTGCTTGATCGGCTAAATCCGGCTTAATAAAACCGTATAACGCCGGCCTTTTCGTTTAATTCATTAAGGGCTTGCACTCCAATCATCAGACATAAAGCAGGCCCATTGAATCTGGCAGGAGAACTTGGCGGCGTTTTGAAAGCCTGTGAAATTAAGAGGATAGATTTATGAAACTACTAACAATCATCATACTAGGACTCTTGCTTAGCGTCAGTCGTTTAACTCTCGCCGAAGATCATACATCAGTCGCATTAAAACACGCCAAGGAGGCTATCGAATACGGTCAAATGGGGCACTCGCCAATGATAGTCGAACATGCCGAAGCAGCGCTTGACCAAGTTAATATGGCGCTCAAAGACGCCAAAGGCGAGAATAAAAAGCATTTGGAAGCAGCCGCAAAGAGTTTGAATGCTTCTATAGAACACGGCAAGATGGCTCATGCCGAGATAGCAACTGCGTCTGCCGAAGAAGCCGTCGAACACTTGAAACAAACTAGTCGAACCAATGCCGATGCCGCAGAAATGGCAATTGAATCCAAGGAAGCGGTGGAAAATATAAAGCAATCGACTCAATCCAAAGGGGTGGAAGCGGTAACAGGCGAAGGCAAGGCGGCTACGGCGGAAAAAGCAATAGAAGCCCCGGACACCCAAAAATCGGAATCAAAAGATAAATAGCCGGTCAGACACTAAGTTAAAAAATCGAAGTAAAACCCAATCCGATATTCTAAGCGGGTAAGGGGGGAAGCCCATGCAGGATGCGTTGGGCAATAGCCCTGCGCACCGATCGCGATAGGTGAGCTTTGTTAACCTGTAGAATCTCGGGGGGGCGAAAAAAGGATAGTCTAATAAAACTCGTCTTAGTCGGCCTCTTTTAATGGCGCGTAACCGGGCAGCCATCTCGTCATCGATGATTTCGCTGAAATCCCAGTGCTGAGCCTATTCCCTGCTCAAAAAATATGTTCTTCTTTTATCGCCCATGCCCCCAATGCTTAGCCATATGGCGAGCCAGGCCCCTCACCTGTTTTAGATCGCTTTCGGTCCCTGAACAGATTCCGCCTAAAATTAGCTTTTCCGTCGCTCTCGCCAATAGAATCAAGCCAGAAAAGCCCGGGCTAACAGGGCCTGTTAGGCAATCGCATCGGTATAATTATGCGCCCTAAATAGCCCAGGCCAACGCGGCAAAAACCGGCAAATTCAATGCTAACGGCAGCGTATCAAACAATCGCTTTGCCCCATAGGCCGTAGCTGTTGTAAACGGGCCCGCGCGGGAAGCTCAAACCGATCAACAGCACACCACATGCGACGCTTCCCAGTACGGATGCTACGTCGGCGCCATATACAAACGGCGTAATCAATAGCGCGCTACCCAATGGTATCAGCAAGAATCGGATGGCTCTTCCCGTCTCGGCCAGCGCCGTAACGGCCACCGCCAACACCAGCGAGCCGATCAGATGGTCGGCATCGGCCATGCCGGCTTCCGCGCCCAATGTCAGCCGGGTAAACATCAACCAAACCCCGATGGGCATGCAAAGCGTTAAACTCCACGGCAGGGACACGCCGCCGCTGAACATTTCCCGGACCACCGTGCCGGTGGATTGTTCGAAATCGTCTTCCTTTTCCTGCCACTCGCCGTCGTCGCTATCGCCGGTGAAGAATATACGCAATAACGGCCTACCTTGTTTCCGGCGGCGGTAGAGAAATTCTCCGGTCGCCACTAATTCGTCCAATGAATAGGGAATCTGAATCAGCATGGCCGCCGCCGCAATTAGGCAGAGTGTGCACCACGTACCGAGCAGAATCGGCTGAATGATGATGAAAAATATCGAAACCGCACCTAACGGCACAATCATAATGCCGAATAACACCACCAGCCACGGCATGGTCCGCCAGCGCCGCGACGATCCGATGACGCCGGTCAGAATTTCCAGGGCGTAGGTCATGGCGCCCAGGCCCGCGTCCGGCACCGGCCAGGCACGGGATACATAAGACGTGATGATTTCTTCTGTTCCGTTTTTCGGGTCGTGCGGCGAACCGAAAAAAAACGGTTCCCAGACGCCGTCGATATGGCCGAGTTGATAGGAGCATAAATAACGGGAAATAAAAAAACCGATAAAGGCCAGAAAGATGATAGGCATGCGCTGAAACCAGGTCGAAGGGGAAAAGGTCCAACCCGGCGGTACGGTCGGCCCGGTTTCGGCAGCCACCGCGGCGACGCCCGGTACCGGGCGCGTCAGCACGGCGAAGCCGACGGCCAACATGCCGATCAGCGTATCGTTCAGGTAGGCCGCAGCCGTCGGCGCCAGGAAGATTAATGGTGCGCTTAACAGCCAGAGCCCCACCGTGCCGGCCAACCAGCGTACAAATCCCCAATGCCATGACAACGATACGAAGGACAGAATAAACAGCACGATGCCGGAACCAATATCGCTCCAAAACAAATTGCGCGATTCATATCCCAAAGTTATCGGCGACGCGATAAGCCAGCAGGCCAGCCCCATATTGAAAAAATGCGCCCACAGATTTTGCCGGTGCTGCGCCCGGTATTCGATTTCGTGCCGTTCTCGCAATTGGTGCGGATTTCGGTTTTTTTCTTCCGCGGTTTTCATCCAGTCCGGCAACGTGATGCCGTTGCGACGATACCACGCGGCCGGATCGCTTTTAAGGCTTAGAACTAGTTGTTCCAAGCCGTCGTAAATTTTATGTTTGGGCGTCCAGTTCAATAACCGGCGGGCCCGTTCGATATCGAGGTCGTAATGATCCGATGCCAAATCGATCATGAACGGTTTGATAAAGGGCTTTTGGCCTTGGTCGAAGGCATCGGGGACCAATGGCTCCGCCCTGTCTTCGAGCCAAGCCCCCGGTTTGGCAACCAGTTCCGGTAAACTGACCGTACTCCATCGCTCTTCGCCGAAAATCAAATAGCCGATGCGGTTTTGCAGTGCTTGATAGCCCATGACTTCGCCTTCGCCGGCTAAAATAACGGATTGTTTCGGCAAGTCGCTGCGGCATTCCACCACTCGGAGAAAGAGTTCCACTAAATCGTCTTTATGAAGGAAAGCCTGTCCGGCCATCAGGTCGCCGGCATAAAGATGGCTTTTAAAATCCCTTTCGTAAATCCGGGCGATCTGGTACGCCAAGGTCGGCACCGCGCTGTCGTCGCCATACAGTCCGGCCAAGCGCAGAATGGTATAGGGCGTGTCGCCGCAGTGCTGCCGGACCTGTTGTTCCGCCGCCACTTTCGAGCGCGGATAGGCCCACTTCGGCTTTAAAGGCGCGTCTTCATTGATTTTCCTGCCGGGCGCCCCCGGCTCGTGAACCAGCATCGTGCTGGAATAGATAAAGCGTTCAACCTGGAAGTCGCTTAAGTATTTCAGCAAACGCCGCGTGCCGTCGACCGTGACGCTTTGGTAGAGCGGATGCTCTTCGCCGCTGAAATCGAAATACGCGGCGAGATGGATGACGGCGGCAATCTTGTCGCCGTACCGGTCTTTGATTTTATATAGGGCCAGTTTGACCGAATCGTCGGAAGTCAGGTCACATTCAAGGTCCGAACCCGAGCCCTCTGTTTCGCTAGGGGTTCTGTCTAGCCCGACCACCTGAAACCGCTTGGTAAAAGCCCGGGATAGTGTAGAACCGATGTTGCCGGAAGCGCCCGTGATGAGAATAAGCTGTTTATTGTTACTCGCCATGCTTTCCCCTCTATCCCGAATGATTTGATTAAAGATGCAATTGCTCTTTGCTTACCCGGCATGCGTTTCGCGCAAGGTCATCCCTGTGTGCAACTGAACGTTTGTATTCGTTCGCTGTGATTTTTTACCTGTTACGAAGTTGCATGTTCTATCCGACTCGCAATTTGGCCGATTGTTCGACGTTATCAAAAAAACAGCTTAAAGCGCTGCCCCAGAATTTTAGTATAAAAAGTCAAGGAACTATTTCACAATTCTGGCATCCATAAAACAGCGGCGACAAAAACCGCCAAGTCGTGAATTTTATATTGCCTTCAATATATTCAATCGTCGACCCTAATGGCCGATGCGTATTCAACCCGGAACGGGAGAAATCCAATGACTAATCGCGATCAATATGTAGCAAAGATGAAAGCCAAACTCGATGAATGGAACGCAGATATCGACAGACTGGAAGCTAAGACGAAAAACACCGCGGCGGACGCGCGTATCGGACTTCAGAAAGAGATCCAGGCGATTAAGGCCCAACGCGGTGAACTCGTCAGCAAACTGGAAGAAGTCGAAAATGCCAGTGAAGAAGCCTGGGAAGATATAAAAACCGGCGCCGAATCGGCATGGAGATCGTTTAGTAATGCCGTGAAGTCGGCGGCGGATAGATTCTAAACGCCTCCAGCGGAATACCGGCGGCTAAAGGGCATTTTACTGTCGATGCGTATCAATAATTTCGAGGGAACAACATGAAAAAACTTTGCCTAATCGCCGTTTTTCTGGTCTCCTTGATGGGTTTTACGCAAGCGAGCCAAGCAAAATCGGACAACGCCGAAACCACCATTCAAGATGTCAACCAACAAACCTTGGAATTGTTGGCCGTGTTAAAGCAGTACGGTAGCGACAAACGGGAGGAAGCGGTAAACAAAACCTCCGAAGCATTGATGCAACTCGACCAGCGCTTAGACCAGCTCGAAACCCGTATCGACGATAAATGGGATGAGATGGACGGCACAGCACGAAAAAAAGCGCGTTCCACGATGCGGGCATTGCATAAACAACGTATTGAATTGGCGGAACGATTCGGCAGTTGGAAAAATAGCTCCGCGAGCGCTTGGGACCACATGAAAGAAGGCTTTGCCAAGGCATATCAAAACCTCAACGACGCCTGGAACAAGGCGAAAACGGAATTCGATTCCGCCGAAAAATAAATCGCGGACATTCACTCGGCGGCGCCCTGGTCCGAAATGGTGCGCAAACGATTGGGTTTTAGCGGAAGCAAGGGGTGCTGTCCCAAGCGATAGCCATTTTAGACCAAGGCGATCGGGCAGTCGGCCAAGGCCAGGCTTAACAGCCGGAACCGGTGCCGCGGCCGGGCGGCGCTAGTGTTTATTCGTACGATCGGTTTCCGAAGGACGGTGCCATGAGTTTTATCAGCATCAATCCCTATAACGGCCGGACCCTGGCTGAGTTTGCCGCCTGGGATGCCGGCCGTCTGGAGGAGGCCTTGGCCTTGACCGGCAGAGCCGCGGCGGACTGGTACGCTGTGGAATTGCAGCAACGCTGCGTCTTCCTGAGTAAGGCGGCAACGGTGCTGCGCCAACGGCGCGACGACTGGGCGAGGCTGATCACGCTGGAGATGGGCAAGCTCTATACGGAGGCGCAGGACGAAGTCGACAAGTGTGCCTGGGTCTGCGACTACTACGCCGAGACCGCTGGTCAACATCTGGACGACGAGTTGATCGAGAGCGACGCTGAACGCAGCCTGGTTACTTACCAGGCGCTGGGTACGGTGTTGGGAGTGATGCCGTGGAATTTTCCGTTGTGGCAGGTCTTCCGCTTCGCCGCTCCGGCCCTGGCCGCCGGCAACGTCGGTCTGCTCAAGCATGCCTCCAATGTCCCCCAATGCGCCCTGGCGATCGAGCAGGTATTCCGGGAGGCCGGCTTGCCCGATGGGGTGTTCCAAACCCTGATGATCAGCGCGGGCCAAGTCCAAGGGGTGATCAAGGACCCACGGGTTGCAGCCGTCACCCTTACCGGTTCGGAGCCGGCCGGTCGCGCAGTCGCCAGTGCCGCCGCCGGCCAGATCAAGAAATCGGTCCTGGAACTCGGTGGTTCCGACGCCTTCGTGGTGCTGGAGGATGCCGATCTCGAACTCGCAGTGTCTCAAGGCGTGACTTCGCGTTTCCTCAATGCCGGCCAGAGCTGCATCGCTGCCAAGCGTTTTATCATTGTCGACGCCATTGCCGAGGACTTCCTGGCGCGATTCAAGGCGGCGGTCGAAGCTCTGGTTCCCGGAGACCCAATGGACTCAGCCACTAGCCTGGCCCCAATGGCCCGACCCGACCTGCGCGAGGAACTGCACCAACAGGTAACCGATTCCATCGTCGCCGGGGCAGTTGCCCTATCTGGTTGCGCTCCGCTAGAGGGGACGGAAGCGACCTATCAGGCCTCCATCCTCGATCGCGTAGGCCCAGGAATGCGTGCCTATTCCAAGGAGTTGTTCGGTCCGGTTGCCATCGTCATCCGCGCCCGAGACGAAGCCGATGCTCTACGCATCGCCAACGACTCGCCTTTCGGCCTCGGCGGTTCCGTATTCACCGGCGATAGCGCTCGCGGCGAGGCCTTTGCCCGGCGCATGCAGTGCGGCTGCGCCTTCGTCAATGGTCTGGTCAAGAGTGATCCGCGCTTGCCATTCGGCGGCATCAAGCGCTCTGGCTTCGGCCGGGAGCTGGGCCGCCAAGGCATCCGCGAGTTCGTCAACGCCAAGACGATCTGGGTGCGCTGACGCGCGGAGGACAGCTTGGTCGGACCGGGACGATTCAATGAACCAGCCGGCCGCCGGCGAGATTCCCAACGGCAGGCTCGACATCAGGATCAGGCTTCCGAACAGATAACACCAATAACCGAACGCGTTGAGCCGGGGAAACAGCAAATCGCGCGCCTATCATTTTCGGGACCAGATACAGCGCCAAGCCCTCGATCGCCGGTACGGCGAACAGAAACATCATGATCGTGCCGGAAATGATGGCAATCAATGCGGCCGGCGTTGCGAAGTGGCTGAGCACCTTGAGGATCAATGCCGGATGGCGCTGCCGTTCATCCGGTGTCGGCTGGGAAGATACGCCCGCTGTGAAAGCAAACAAATAGAGCAGCGAACCGCACCAACACACCACCGCCGAGATATGTAACAGCAAAAGCCAAATCATATCTTCCCCTTACGAGTAATGAAATTAATTCCCGTCTAGTACAACAGAACTCAAGTTCCAGATAATCAAGCCTGAACCGTCGGGACTCCGCCTTGATAGTTTCATTTGAAGAATTTCCGCACGGTTTTTGTGTGGGGCGGCCAACTACTTTTAGACAATAAAATTAAGCTTTTCTTGCATTGTTGTCAGCGCCAATACGCCCGATGCCATACGCCTTTTGTTTCAATTGTCGATTGGGCTAACTATAACCATGTTTGTTTGTCAGGTCATCAAGCAATGATGTTCAATGTTTCAGGTGATATCAGAATCACTTTTCGTTGACCGAGTGGACAAATCCCGACTGCGTGCGATGCCTTACCGAGCCCAAGCTTCCACTCGCTTGTTAATCCGATGAGCAAATCGGAACAACGATTGAAATTGACCGGAAAAACTGGATTACAAAACTTTCTGCGGTATCAAATGCCGTTCCTTGTCTTGAAACACCGGCATTCACTGAGAGCGGACAGCGGTTTTACTTTTTCTAACTCAGCCCCTTCTGTTTGACCAGATTGATCAGGCTGCCGGCCAGCACCATTTCCACTTCATGCGGCGACATCGAATGCTCGGCCTCGTAGGTTTCATCCTTGCTCAGATTGAGCACACGAACGATGTTTCCATTCCGAATGGCGGCGCGCACATCGGGAAGAGAAAGCCTGTCGCCCTGCTCTATCCTGTTCCAATCGTCAGGATCGGCAAAAATCAAGGGTAGGATTCCGAAATTGCTCAGATTCTGCAAATGTATTCGGGAAAAGCCTTTGGCGATGACTGCTCTGACGCCCAAATAGCGTGGCGCCAAGGCAGCGTGTTCGCGGCTCGATCCTTGGCCGTAATTGGCGCCGCCGACAACGAACGAACCTTGTTTTTGAACACTCATCGCCCGGTCGTAATAGCTTTCGTCGACCTGGCTGAACACAAAGCGGCTAATCGCGGGAATATTGCTGCGGTAGGGCAGCACCTTGGCGCCGGCCGGCATGATTTCATCGGTGGAAATATCGTCCCCCACTTTCAATAGCACCGGCCCTTCCAGCGAATCGGGCAGCGCTTCCAAATCGGGTAACGGTTTGATGTTGGGGCCTTTTTCCAGCGCAAACGGTTCGCCTTCGGGAAGCGGTTCGATCAACATCTCCGTGTTGAGGATCACCGTATCAGGCTCGGTAAATCGGGGATAAGGCATGCCCAGCTCGCGGGGATCGGTGATCACGCCGGTTAAAGCCGAAGCCGCTGCCGTTTCCGGGCTGCATAAATATACCTGGTCTTCTTTCGTGCCCGAACGGCCCGGAAAATTTCTGGGCACGGTGCGCAGGCTGATGCGGCCCGTCGCCGGCGCCTGTCCCATGCCGATGCAACCACCGCAGCCGGCCTGATGAAGGCGGGCTCCGGCATGGATGAGTTTGCCCAAGACGCCCATTTTCATCATGTTTTCCAAAATCTGCCGGGAAGTCGGATTGACGTCGAAGGAAACCCGATCATGCACCTGTTTGCCATCGACGATCATGGCCGCGATGAAAAAGTCGCGCAGGCCCGGATTGGCCGACGAGCCGATATAGGACTGGTAGATTTCCCGGCCCGCCACCTCGCGAACCGGCACGACCCGTCCCGGACTGCTGGGTAGCGCAATCAGAGGTACCAGAGCCGACAAATCGATCGCTTCGTATTCGTCGTATGCGGCATCCCGGTCCGCGAGAATCTCGCGAAAATCCTGCTCGCGTCCCTGAGCTTTCAGGAAACGCCGCACTGCGTCATCCGCCGGAAAAACGCTGGTGGTCGCGCCCAGTTCGGCGCCCATATTGGCGATGACATGACGGTCCATGGCGCTCAGGGATTGCAGTCCCGGCCCGTAGTATTCGACGATCTTGCCTATGCCGCCGTCGACGCCGTGCCGGCGCAGCATTTCCAGAATCACGTCCTTGGCGCTGACCCAGTCGGGAAGTTTTCCCGTGAGTTCGACGCCCCAGACTTTGGGTTTTTTGGTAAAAAACGGCTCCCCGGCCATGGCCATAGCCACTTCCAGGCCGCCGGCGCCGATCGCCAGCATGCCCAAGGAACCGGCCGCGCAGGTATGGCTGTCCGAACCCAGCAGCGTTTTACCGGGGACGCCGAAGCGTTCCATATGGACCGGATGACTGACGCCGTTGCCGGGCCGGCTGAACCAGAGGCCGAATTTCTTGCAGGCGCTGCGCAAGAAAAGATGGTCGTCGGGATTTTTGAAATCTTCCTGCAAAAGATTATGGTCCACATACTGGACGGAGAGTTCTGTCCGTACGCGCGGAATCTCCAATGCTTCAAACTCCAACATGACCAAGGTACCGGTGGCGTCCTGCGTGAGCGTTTGATCGATTTTCAAGCCGATCTCTTCCCCGGATTGCGTGTTTTTTTCGACGGCATGACTCTCGATTAGCTTTTGCGTTACGTTTTTACCCATGACGTTGTCCTCCGGCGTTGGATGAATTCGGAACTTTCGGCTTGCTCTGTAATTTAGAATGCCGGGAAGGCTTTCGGTTCCTGATGATTGGATCACGCGGACTTTCGCTGCAGCCCGATGCACCGAAAATACATTGAGAAAATAGGTATTTACCGATATCAAACATTTGTTCGATCTTTTCAACGGCAAGGATAAGTGACCGGACACTAAAATCTCTTCTTCGCTTACAAGATTGTCACTGGTCAAGACGTGGATTGAATGGCTACTCAGGGGCTCACAACGGTCATTGAATTGAAAAGTCCGACAGTCCGCTTTGGCCGGGTCGAGCCGAAGAAGACGCAAGGTTACTTGCCGAAAAGCTGCCATTCGCTGAACTTAGAGATGGAAAATTTCGCCAGCATCATCAGCGACCGGTATCGGCCATTTTTGCCCGATCAAAACTATAAAACTCCTCGTTCAGATGCAGTGCGACTGACGGATCAAAACGATGCTGATTCCGCCCATTCGGTACTTTTTTAAGGACCGTCCGGACTATTCATTTCACTTCACCCGCAATGGCGTGACCAGACCTGATTCGGCAAATCGTTTGTAGTCTGCAAGCACCATAGCGTGATCGAAAGCCAATTGCGCCGGCAAATTATCAAAGGTAAACAAACCGCAATTTTTTGCATCATCGGCTGCTAACGGCATGCCATGCGCCTGTCCGACGTAAACGGCGGTAACGGTATGATTGCGCGGATCCCGCCCGGGATTGGAATAAATTCCCAACAAGGCTGTCAGAGTCACTTCGAGACCAGTTTCTTCTTTGGCTTCCCGGATCGCGGCGCGTTCGACCGTCTCGCCGACGTCGACAAAGCCGCCGGGCACGGCCCAACCATAAGGAGGAAACTTACGTTCGATTAGCACGAAAGGCCGCTCTGGGTGATCGATTAATTCGATCAAGATATCGGCGGCGAGTAGAGGGGTAACGGGTTTGGCCATGAGCAATCTCGTGTTGTTTGATAAAACGGATGAATCCAGTCAGCAAATAACATTTAACCCGGGTACGCAAACTCGGCATTTCGGGATAAACTTGGAGCCGTCATTATACGCTTCCGAACCTCGTATTCATTGGAGCAAAGATTATGACCACGCTTTATTATCATCATCCGGATTTTCTTAATCATGACACCGGCCCGGGGCACCCCGAATGCGCCGACCGCCTGCGGGCAATCGATAAGGCCTTAAGCGGCCCCGATTTCCGGAGTTTATCTCGAATCGAGGCGCCCTTACCTGCCGATATCGAAACCAAATTGGCCCTGGTCCACACGCAGGCCATGATCAACCGGGTGCTGACCGGCATACCCGAACAAGGATTGAGTCACTTCGATGGCGACACGGTCGCATCGCCCGGCTCGAAAGCCGCCGCATTGCGGGCTGTAGGCGCGCTTTGCGACGCGGTGGATAAAATTTGCACAGGCAGCGCCGACAAGGCCTTTTGCGCGGTTCGCCCGCCCGGCCATCACGCCATGCCCGCTTACCCGATGGGATTTTGTTTGTTCAACAATATCGCCATCGCCGCCGAATACGCCCGCACCCATTACCGGTTGGAACGCATCGCTATCGTCGATTTCGACGTGCACCACGGCAACGGCACCCAAACGGCTTTTTTTCAGCAAGCCCAAGTTTTATACGCTTCCAGCCATCAATGGCCGCATTATCCGGGCAGCGGCCATCCCCTGGAAAACGGTGTCGGCAATATCGTCAATGTCCCGCTGCCGGCCGGCACTAACGGCGTCACCTTCAGAAGCAAATACCTTGAGGTGGTCTTGCCGGCCGTTCGTAAGTTCAAACCGCAGCTATTGCTGATTTCGGCCGGTTTCGACGCCCATAAGGACGATCCCTTGGCCTCGCTATTGTTGGTGGAAGACGATTATCGCTGGCTCACCGATCAACTCGTCGAAATAGCCGACAAATATTGCCGCGGCAGAATCATTTCGACGTTGGAAGGCGGTTACAACCTGAAAGCGTTGTCGGCCAGCACTGCGGCACATGTCGCAAGCCTGGCCGGCCTGAAATGAGCTAGGGACGTATAAACGTCCCCTCCCCGTTTTCGTTGTTACTATTGCTGTAAAACCGGTACCGTATAAACGTAATCGGCATCTTTCATCGGCGTGTGGCAGGCAAAACAAGGCTCCGATTTTTCCTTGTCGTTCATGACCAGCTTGTCGCCCTCCCAATGCCCGAAACCCCAGCCGCCGGTGTCGGCGTATTTCTTACTGTCCTTGACCATCGCTTCGGCGCCGGCGAATTCGCCGGGTACGACCGCATTAGGCCAATTAGGATGAATCTTTTCCTTCCACCCGACTTTTGCGAATATGGTACCGTCCGGCCAAGGCTTGGTTTTCCCTTCCCTGGCGGCTTTAACGGCAATATCGTTTCCTAATATGACACGAACCAATTTTTTTTCGAGGCGGTGCGAGACGCTCAAGGTCAACCAGTCTTTGTATTCGCCGTGCACCGGCTTGCCGGCTTTGGCTGCCGCCGTCTCGGCAAAAATCTGGGTAGGGGCAAACAACAATGCTGAAGCAAACACTCCGGAAATCATCGTCTTATAATTCATATCATTCTCCGTAATCCGCGGTTGAAAGTTTACTGGTACGCTGGGGATTTTAACCAACAATAGCGATAGCCGCTAACATAAATACTCACTCTTTCGTCAATGCCCGGCCCCTTCCGCCGAATCCGCCGAAACTTTGCTGACCCAGGGCATCAGCAGCAAGGCCGATAGAAAAATCAAGCTCAATATTTGAAACAGGCTGTTCAGCGTCAGTACTTCGGCTTCGCGCAAGACCAGGCCGTAAAGCTGCTTCAGCGCCGCGGTAGTTTTATGCGCCACCGCGGATGCCGATAGATTTTCCTGCAAACCATGCAACAGCCTTTGCGCATGCGGCGATCCGGCCGTCACCGCTTCGCGCAGCATCGCGTAATGCTGTTTATTCAGCTGTATCATCAAGGTATTGGCCACGGCCAGACCGATCGCGCCGCCTAGATTGCGCATCAGATTGTAAAGGCCGCTGGCGTTTTTGACTTCGTCTGGCGGTAAGGTGCCCAATGCCAGGGAGTTGATCGGCAAAAAACAGAACATCAGCGAAAAGCCCCGCAGCGCTTGCGGCCAGAAGAACTCCCAATAACCGGCCTCGTGGGTCAGGTTTCCGTTCATCCAGCTACCGATGCCGAAACCGCTTAGTCCAAGCGCCAGCATCAAGCGCGAATCAATTAGTTTGGCCAACGGCCCGGCCACAAAGGCGGACAATAACTGAAATAACCCGGTCACCATGATGTATTGGCCGATCTGCAAACTGTTCAAGCCTTTGACGCTGGCCAGATAAACCGGCATCAGAAATAACAGCGTAAACAAGCCGATGCCTAGGATGAAACTGAAAATACAGCCTACGGTAAAATTGCGGTTACGAAACGCCCATAAATCGACGATGGGATGCGCTATCGTCAGTTCGCGCTGAAACATGGCAATGCCGGCTACCGCCGCCAACACGCTAAAAAATACGATCTCGCGGCTTTCGAACCATTCCTCCCTGACGCCCTCTTCCAGGACGAATTGCAGGCTGCCCAAGAAAATCACGATATAAATAATGCCCGGAAAGTCGATTTTATCCAGCAAACGCCAGTCGGGTTCATCCACGCGCACGAACAACCAAGTCGCCAAACAAACCAGAACGCCGGGCAGCAGATTGATTAAAAACAGCGCCTTCCAAGACACGACTTCCGTCAAGTAGCCGCCTAATACCGGTCCCGCGGTCGGCGCCACGGTAACGACCATGCCGACCACGATGACCATGGCCGGCTGCAATCGTGGCGGAAACAATGTGTAGATTACCGCAAACACGGTCGGGATCATCGCGCCGCCGAACAGACCCTGAAACGCGCGAAACAGCACCATCGCCGGCAAATCCCAGGCCAGCGCGCAGCACAAACTCATCAGGGTAAAACCGCCGCAAGACAGCACGAACAGGATCCGAGTCGACAAAGCCCGGGCCAACCAACCGGATAGCGGAATAATCACCACCTCGGCCACCAGATAGGCCGTTTGCACCCAGGTGATTTCATCGCGGGTAGCCGACAGACCGGCTTGAATCTGCTCGAGCGAACTGGCCACGATCTGGATATCCAGAATCGCCATGAATATGCCGAACACCATCGCAAAAAAACCAATCCATTGTTGGCCGCTAACGCCCGGCGCTTCAGCGTTGTTAGCGGCGATCTCGGCCTTATTCACGACGACTTACCGCACTCTGACCTTAACGACCGCGGACAATCCGGGTCTAAGCCGGCCTATTTCGTCCCCCGATTTGAAGCTAATCTTTACCGGCACCCGCCTTACGATTTTGGTGAAATTGCCGGTGGCGTTTTCCGGCGGCAGCAGACTGAATTCCGAACCCGATGCGGGCGCGAAACTGTCGACAACGCCTTCGAAAACCGTATTCGAATAGGCATCCACCTTGATGTCCACGGCTTGTCCCCGACGCATGTCGCCGATTTGGGTTTCCTTAAAGTTGGCTTCGACGAACAGATCGTCCGCCGGAATCAAGTAGGCCAATACGGCACCCGGTTGCACCAATTGCCCGACCTGGACGCTCCGGTTGCCGATCACACCGGCGATAGGCGCGACGATACGGGTATTGCTCAAGTTAATACGCGCCAGCTCCAATGCGGCCTCGGCCACCTGCAACTGAGCGCGCGATTCGGCAATCTGTGCGTCCAGCGATGTCAATTCGCTCTCGGCTTCCAGGCGCGAAGACTGCACCCGGTCGCGTTCCGCGTTGGCTTGCATATGCACCGCTTCGGCGTTATCCCGGCTTTGGGCCGACATCGCACCGTCGGCGGCCAATTTCGATATCCTGGTCAAATCCCGCCCGGCCCGCTGCAACTCGGCTGCGGCGGCCGCGGCATTGGCGACCTGCTGGCTGATTTTGGCGGTTTGCGTCCGCTTCTGGCTTTCCAATGTTTCGATACGCGCCGCTATCGCATGCAGTTGGGCCTCGGCCTGAGACACTTTGGCGCGAAAATCATGGTCGTCTATGACGACCAGCAAATCCCCGGGCGCGACTTGTTGATTATCCTGAAACAACACCTTGGCAACATAACCGCTTTCCTTGGGACTGATCAAGCCGATATGCGCTTTCAGATAAGCGTTATCGGTACTCTCGAAAGGATGTATCGCCTGCCGCCAATAAAAAATGCCTGCTACAGACACAATTGCGAAAAACAAACTAATAGACAGGTTTTTTTTCGAAATAACAAAGGACATAATAGTTGCCTTACTAAACGGTGTAGTTTAGTCTACTAACGAATTCCGGTCTTATGCAACGAATTTATTCGAAATCACGATGAAAATATCAGCCAAACGCCAAGCCATACTGCAAGCGGCAACCCAAGCTTTTATCAATCAGGGCTACAGCGGCGCCAGCATAGAAGCCATCGCCGAGGCGGCGCCGGTCTCCAAACCGACGCTTTACAATCACTTCAACAGTAAACAGGCACTTTTCGCCGCCGTGATAGAAAGCATGTGCGCGTCCTTGTTACACACGCTAAGCGGTGTGCGGACCGAGCTGAACGACCCGGCGGCGGGCTTGAGAGCCATCGCCGACGCATTTGTCGAGCTGGTTTATGCCGAAGGAGCGATACAGCTTTACCGCCTGATCATTGCCGAACAACAGCAGTTCCCGGAACTCGGCGAACTGATTTATCGATCCGGTCCCGAGCCCGTGTTGCGGCAAATGGCTTCTTATCTGGCCGAATTGAATGCGCGCGGCATTTTACGGATTTCCAATGTCGAGATGTCCAGCCATCTATTCCTTGACATGCTGAAGGGCGATCACCATTTTCGCTGTTTGCTAGGATTGGAAACCGGGTTGACCGCAACGGCTAAACAAGATCTGATAGACAGCGTCGTAAGCTTCTTCTTGAAGGGGCATGGCTATGCCGCGTAGATACTGGGCCGTGATTCTGATCAGTCTCGCAGGCTGCACGATGGGGCCGGACTATCGTCAAGAAACGCTAGACCTGCCCGAACATTGGCAAGCGGTACAAGACGGCGCGAAGCGATTTGATCCGGAAACGCTGAAAAATTGGTGGGAAAAATTTAACGACACCGGCTTAAACCGGCTTATGGCCAAAGCGTTAGCAGGCAATTTGGACGTGCAAATGGCGCTGGCGCGCGTCGATCAAGCCCGCGCCGAGCGCCGCGGCACTCGCGCCGAACTGTTCCCCAGCGTCAATGCCAGGGTTGGGGCTCAACGTCAAGACAACCCTTTTCCCGGATTTGCCCCCGGCATCAGGTACAATCTGTACGATATCGGCTTCGACGCTTTGTGGGAAATCGATCTCTTCGGCCGGCAGCAGCGCCGTTTGGAGGCGGCGACGGCCGATTTAGCGGGCGCCAACGAACAGTACAGACAAGCTCTGGTGGTCCTGACTTCCGAAGTGGCACGCAATTACATCACCTATAGAAGCTTGCAACGCCAATTAGAAATCACCCGCAATAATTTGGAAGCGCAACGCCGAACCTTAAGCCTGACCGAAAAACTGTACACTGAAGGCGTGGGCACCCGCCACGATGTTGTGCGCGCGCGTGCGCAATCCGAAGCGACCGAAGCCCAAATCCCCGCGCTCGAGGCCGCACAAATCGGCAATCAACGCCGATTGGAGGTCTTGCTCGGCCAACTTCCGGGCACATTGAACGCAGAGCTGTCCGCCCAAGCCAGGGTGCCGACGGCGCCGGTCCGGCCGCTGTTATTCTCGCCGGCGGAAACCGTCCGGAACCGCCCGGATATCAATGCCGCCGAACGCCAATTGGCTGCGGCCACGGCGATGCAAGGCGCGGCGATCGCCGAACTGTTTCCGAAAATTTCCTTGTCCGCTTTTTTGGGCTTGCGTAACACCGACATCGAAACTCTATTCAAGTCCGCGTCGTTTTCCTACGGGACGGTCGCTAATATGATGCAGCCTTTGCTGAATTTCGGCCGAATCCAGGCCGGCATCGACTTGGCCGACGCCAAACAAAACGAAGCGTATCTGGCGTACCATAAAGCCGTGCTCGACGCGCTGCAGGAAACCGAAACCGCTCTAACCCATTACCTAAAGGAAGAAGTCCGGCGGCAAAGCCTGGCCCGTTCGGTAGACGACCTGCAAGAATCCGTGCGCTTATCCGAATTACGCTACCGCGAAGGCGTGATTTCGTTTTTGGATGTGCTGGAGGCACAACGCGCCTTATATCTGGCGGAAATCGAATTGGCCCGCTCGGAAGCGGCCACTTCGACCAATCTGATTGCGGTGTATAAAGCCATCGGCGGTGGCGCGGATACACAAATACCGCAGACCTAAAGACGTGGTCTACCGATTAGCCGATCATAGCGCTCATGTTGGGTTAGTCCGGCTTGAACCTATTTCCAATACCACCAAGGATTTAGGGCCAAGTCACGTTCATTGATCAACCGCTATTTCAGGGCTTCCAAGCGCTTATCCAGCCATTCCAGGTCTGAGCCAAGCACCGCCCAATCGGGCGATTGCTCGCGCAAGCGTGCAATGATTTGCCGCGCCTGGCGATAAGACTGGCGCGCGTCTTTTTTGTTGCCTTGCTTTTCCAATATCCAACCTACATTTAACACGCCGACCGACAAATCGCGCTGCCACTGGCTGTTGCCGGGGTCTTGCTCGGCCAGGCGTTCTGTGACTTTCAAGCTAGCCCGGTATTCCTTCAAGGCGCCGGCCAAATCGCCCTGAGCGCTGAGCACGTCGCCGACTTTGTTATGGCTGACCGACAGCTCTCGTTGCCAATCAATATTGCGATTATCCAACGTAGCTAAACGTTCGATAATAGCGAAACCATTTTGATATTCTTTCAGTGCTCCGGTCAAATCTCCTTGATCTACAAGCACTATCCCGATAAAAGTATGACTACTGTATAAGTCCTGTTGCCACTGGCTGTTGTCGGGGTCCTGCTCGGCCAGGCCTTCGACGATTTCCAAGCTAGCCCGGTATTCCCTCAAGGCGTCGGCCAGATTGCCCTCGGCGCTGAGCACGTAGCCGACTTTGATATGGCTGACCGACAAATCGCGCTGCCACTGGCTATTGCCGGGGTCCTGCTCGGCCAGGTTTCCAATAATTTCCAGGCAAGCCCGGTAGGACCGCAATGCGCCGTCCAGGTCTCCAAACTGAATGCGTAAATCGCCAATTCTAACGAAGTTTGATGCCTTTTCTCTGAGCACATCCGGCGTATCGCCCTCCTGCGCCAGCAACTCTTCCAGCATTTTGACGTTGGCTTCGAAAATCTGCTGGGCCAACTGTTCCAAACCGGGGCGCATTAACAAACGTTCCGGCACTTCGTAAGTCAGCCGGTTGATCGCATCCATCATCGCTTGTTTACGCTGCTCGGCCCGCCGAGTTTGCTCTTCGGCGCGCTGCCATTGCAAGAAGCTATAGCCGGCAAACGCGGCGAGCAGCGCCATCAACGACGCCACGGCCCCTATCCCCATCCAGAAGCGTTTCCGGCGCCGTTTCGCCTTACGTTGGGCGGCGGCTTGAGCCTCTTCGTTTTGTCGGCGATCACGGCTGATCCTGACGGTCTCCGTCAAACGATCGTGTATCAATTCCAGGCGTTTTTGGCCGTACCGCTCATCGACACGCAGCAAGCGATGGGTCACCAATCGATCTATCGCCTCCTGCGTGATGCCCGGCACAGCCAAGGCATCATCCAATGCACGGCTATCTCGATGGCCGGCACGGGTCAATAAGTCCTCTTCGATGAAGGCGCGCACCGCCGGATGCAAACCTTCCAAGCTTTGCTTATAAAAATTTTCGATGATGGTGGTTTGACAGCTCTTCAACAACTCGACCGTAATCGTTGCAAGCCCTTGCTGTTTGCGGTGATTATTCAACCCGGCGCAAACCAGCGACAACAAGGCCGGCTCGACGGCAACATCGTTTAAAAACTGCTTGGCGCTTTCTTCGTCCTGCTGCGATTGTTGGGCGGACGCGACGAAATTCACGATGCGCTCGGCGACCTCGTGAGTCAATAACGATCCGCCGCTTTTTTCCACGGCTTGCAATGCTTGAGGCTGGCTCAAAGGCAGCAAACGCAGCCGGTTTTGCGCGATGGACGGCATCAAGGGCCTGAGTTCTTCCACCTCCGGCAAATAATCTTCCCTAAAAGCCAACAGTAATTTGTAATCCTGCTTGCGAAAATCCAAATGGCGGGCTAGCTCCGGCCCGGCTTCCAAAGCCTGTTCAAGCGCCGCGGGAACCCGGTTTTCCACTAAGCAAGCCAACACAGCCAAGAATGCCTGATTTTCGTTATTTGACGCCGCCCCACGGCGACCGAGCGTGAATAATTCCTCGAATTGATCGAAGACCAATACCGGGGTCATCAGCCGGCTACCCCGGCTCCAGATTTCCAGGTCATCGCGGTGTAAATAAGCCCAAAGACTCTCGTCATCCGTAAATGCCGGTAATTCGCAGCGGCTTTCCTCGGCTGTTTGCAGCAAACTGCGCTGGATTTGTTCCAGTAATGGCGGACTGTCTTCGCCGTGATCGAGGCGAATATAGACGGGCAGATAATCGGCCTCGCGCAACAACGGAAACAATCCGGCGCGCAGCAAGGAGGTCTTGCCCAGGCCCGATTGACCGTACAACACGGTCAGCGGCGCCCGATTCAGCGCCAGAAAAAGCTCATGGGACTCTTTTGAGCGGCCATGAAAAAACTTGGCGGACGGCTCGTCGAAAGATTCCAGGCCGGGCCACGGGTTGTCGGCATCGAGTTTCAAGCTACTCATGCCGCCCCCTTCTGCCTTTGGCTTTTGCTCCAGGCTCGCAGCACGCGCCCTATCTTGGTTTCGAATTCCGCTGTCGTCGCGCCGCCGGTCAGCTTGGTGGCTTGCGCGGCGAGAAATGCTTCGGGCAGCTTCAGATCGTCGCTGATCCGAAGGTCGTCGATGATGACCGGCAATATGAAGGCTTCGCCTTCCGCAAAGCTTTCGGCACGCTTGGCCGCCCAGCGCCATTCCTTACGAAAGTAACCTTCGCGGCGTTGCTCGGTATTTTTAGAAATCAATGCCACGAATAATGCACAATTGTTGATATGGCGCTGAATTTTTCTGTCCCAATGATCGCCTGGCTCCAGGCCTTGTTTGTCCAGCCAGGTCACGAAATCGGCCGCCTCCAAATCTTGATGCAAACGCAACGCGGCCTGTAGATCTTCGCTGGCATAACTGATGAATACCGCTCCGTCCTTCATGTCGGCCGGTTCATCTGCTGAAATCTGACGAACAAGGCCATTGTTCGATTCGGCGACGGCTGGATGTTCCTTGTGCCAACGGCGGGATAGTTCGCCGACGAAGTCGGTTGCGCTGATCGGCAAAGTTTGGATATTGGCGCCAAAATACTTTAAAAAAAGCACCAAATCCTGGTTGTCCGGCGCTTGCATCTGGCTGTCTACCAGGAGTTGGCTGCCGAAATGCCTCGCGGACAACGGCAAGTTCTTTGAAGTGCGTATGAAGAAGCGTACCAGCCAATCGGAATAACGGCATCCAAGAAATAGTAAGTGGCTGCGGCTCAGTTCATCGAACAAATGCTTGGGGCGGCGGTCGGGGTTTTGCAACGAATGCACGAACTCCAACCGATCTTCGTCGCTCACGGCATAATTGGGCTGGATGGAAGCCTGTCCGAATAGCTGAAATACCACAGGATGGCCGGACTGCCGCCAATCATCCGGCAAATCGCCTCCGCCCGCCGGGACATCGCTGCCGCTTGGACTGTAGCTAAGCTGCAATGTTTGTTCTCGTCCGGCAAAACGGATTTGATTCAATGCATCAGCCAAAAAATTATCGAAGCTTAGGCTGACAAATAAATCAAAATGATCGATCGCGGCGAGTTGCGCCAAGGCTTTCGGCACTTCGAAGTCGGTTTCCTTACGCAAAATGATACTGAGGTAAGGATAAATATCGTCGGTTTTACCACCGGCTTTGATGTGTTCGCAGACCACATCATTCAGGCAATTGATAGCAAGACGTTCGGTCGGTGTCGTGCATCGATACCCCAAACCCAGATGCTGCATTAAGCGTTCGGCCAGGAATTGATATAACGGCACTTGTGCGCCATTGTGATTGACCTGAAGTAGTTGATCGCCGATGACGGGAATAACCTTTCGATCTTCGATATAGGCGATCAATAAATCCCAATTATTAAATTCTTCTGCCATATTGCTCCAACCGGTTTCATGCTACCTGCCAAAGTCAGGCGCTAGGTTTTTGAGTTGAAGTTTAGCCTTAACAAACCTGAAATGCTCGAACTTATTGTTCGATCGATTGGCAAGGAAAATGAATATTCAGCGGCAATAAGGATTTATAACGCGCCAAGGTCATGAAGTCAGATTGGGAAATGTACATTCGCCGCATTTCTGGTATAACGCTACGGCAACGACAACTATATTGAGGAACGAGCGATGATTTCCGCAGCTATTTATATTTTGACCATGTCTTTCGCAGCCTACGTTATTTACAGCGTTACCAGTAAATGATTCCGACGAAACTAGTGACGATTACTCATCGTAACAAGCAAAAAAAGCCCTCATTGAGCAAAATGAGGGCCGTGGAGTTAACAGCCATTGCAGCTGCGGGGTAAACAACGTGAGTGTTACAAAAGCTTAAGATTCTTTAGGCGCATCCAATCCCAAATTGGTGGAAAGGGAAGCCGCACCGAATAACATCGTCGACAGTACGAATTCACCTGAAATAAAACCGAATATACCCGTCGTAAAAAATACGCCGGTCATAACGTCTCTCACTAAATTGTTTGGTCTATTCATGATGGTTTCCTTGACTGAATTCAGCCGATTAAATTTTAAAGTTGATACTAATATAAAGCCAAACAATTAATTTACAATACCCCAAGTATTTCACGATTTGTTTCCTAATTTGAAACAAAGTTACATCCAATCCCTTACCGATTACGGCGCTTGATCGGAGCGCATTTGGCTCTCCAACAGCTTAATCGCCGCAGCAACGCCGTCGTTAGCCCGCATTTTTTGCGCCGCTCCTTGCGCATTGTTTCTATATTTTTCCATTGTAAGGGTCACGCTAATCGCGTTAGCCAACGCCGCCGCCGTCACGGCTTTAGCCGGCAATGGTTTGCCGGCCAAACCTAGATGTTGAAGCTGCCTAGCCCAAAACAGTTGCTCGTCCATAAAAGGCACCACCACGGATGGGCAGCCCGACCGAGTCGCCGCGTGCGTCGTTCCGGCTCCGCCATGATGCACCACGGCTGCACAGCGCGCGAATACCGGCTGATGCGGATGCTTTCCTACAAAATAAACCGTATCGGTCCGGCTTTCGGCCGGAAAACGGGCGGAACTGGTTTGAACGATCGCGCGACAACCGGCCAGGTCCACGGCCTGTAAAAACAAATCCATAGCCCAATCCGGAACGGCTTGCTGCAAACTGCCGAACGTCAGATAGACCGGAGCCTGTCCTTTTTCCAAAAACGCCGCCAAACCGCCGGACAAAGTCCAGTTTCGCGCGTCTTCGGACAAGTTAAGAAAACCGCAAGCTCTATTGTGAGGCGCCCAATCTTCGCTACCGACGCAGAACAGCGGATCGACCGCCACTAGATTCAGCCGCTGCGACGTCAGCAACTCAGTCAAAATATGATTGGGCGGGATCTGTCCGGCCGAACGCCAGAGCCGCGTCAGCGGTGGTTTCAACGCCCAGTTGAACGCCGCATCCAATAGTTTCCAACAGATCGGGTTTAGAAATCGGCCCAAGTTGGGAAAACCGAGCGGTGCGACTCCCGAACTTGGAATAGCGCCGTGACAAAACGTCACGCTAAAAAACGGTTTTCCTTGTTGCAGTGCCGCTAATTTCAAGGGATATAAAAAGTGATGGCCGACGACGTAATCGTTTTCAGCGACCAGTGTTTTCGCCGCTTCGAAAATAGCCTGTTCGGACGGAAAAAACGCTTCGTCCAGCAAGGCTCGCAGCCATCTCAAAGGATGCATACGAAACGAACGTTCGGCAAATCCTTCCATATCAAAGTCGATACGTTCGGGTATTTGTCTATACTGAATACCCAATTGCCGGCTGATTGCTTGGTAACTTTGATTATCGATACTGCTGACGACCAACGTCACCTGATGACCGGCTTTTTTTAGACCATCCGCCAATGCCAGCATCGGGCGGATATCGCCGTTTGAACCCCAAGTCTGAATGCCGATTTTCATAATGCCTACGATTTAGAAAATGACCGAGTTTTCAAAATACCACAAGCGTCTGAATCAACCGAAAATATCGGCGCTTCGGCATGTTAAACTGAGGGCAAAATTTTTACGTTTGCCTTATCGAAAATCAAGCTCCGATCAAACTATGCGCGATACCGAAACCAAGAGCAGTTTTTACGCTTACCTTTGCCGCCTCAGATGGATCAAACGTTGGGGCTTGAAACGTAACGCCCATGAAGAAAACGTCATGGAGCATAGTTGGGAAGTCGCCGTGATTGCCCATACATTAGCCTTGATAAAGAACCGTTATTTCGACGGTGCCGTCGATGCCAACGCGGTTGCCGCGGCCGCGTTATATCACGACATCACAGAGGTCATTACCGGTGATTTGCCGACTCCGATCAAATACCATTCGCCCGCGATTCTGCATGCCTATAAACGCATCGAACGGCAGGCGGAAACCGAGCTGCTGAATCTGCTGCCCGACACTTTGCAAAACGACTTTCGCCCCCTGATTCAGCACGAACAATTGCCTGCCGAACATCAGCAAATCATCAAAGCCGCGGACAAAATTTCCGCTTACTTAAAATGCCAAGCCGAATTAAAAGCCGGCAATACCGAATTCGAGATAGCCGCCCAACAATTGGCGCAAAATATTCGCGAATTACAACAAGCGGAAGTTGTATTCTTTATGAACGCCTTCGTGCCTAGTTGCGGTTTGACGCTAGACGGCCTGATGCAAACCAATTGAGCTTGGTAAGCGATTGTCGCAAAGGCATCAAAAACCGCTGAAGCGATACCGGGGCGCCGCTTAATGGTGTTTTAATCAGACGCTTGACTTTCTGCTATCTTTAGGACAACCGTTAGTGTCGGTAGGATGGATCCGGTGCGGATTTTCATAGCGTACCCCGCATAAGCAAACGATGCAAAGAAGCTTATATGCCTTTTTTTAACAACTTAACAGCGTTATCATAGGATAATCTCATCAATGCCATCTAGCCCTAGCGTTAGTGTTGAGAATCGATTATCGATGACAATGGACCATATTTTAGCTAAATCTGTTTCGCACTTCCCGAACAGGCTCTTTCGGATTCGAGTAAGCGGAAGGGTGTGCCTGCTGAGTAAAAGCGCCGCTCGCAACCGTCATGTTTTCGTTCTGAAGAAGCTCTCCGGCAAATGGTGTTCGATGACGAACGATAGGACATTTGTCTCGGCAGTCATACCATGGAACGGCTAACATGAATGTCCCAACGAAACTGCTCATCGTCGACGATGATCTTTGGAACCGGAAATATCTGGAAATCTTGTTGGCCGACGGCGATTATCAGATCCGTAGCGCCGAATCCGGGCTGGCTGCATTGACCGAGGTAGCTGTCTATCAACCGGACCTGATTTTGCTCGATATCATGATGCCGGAAGTCGACGGCTTCGAGGTCATTCGGCGCTTGCAAGCCAACCCCGATACCCGCCACATACCTGTAGTCGTAGTGACGGCTCTTGACGATGAAGGCTCGCGTTCGCGCCTGGAATCAGCCGGCATCGACAATGTGATCGGTAAACCGATCGATCGTTGGGCTTTGCAAGCTTGCATCGACAACTTATTGGGAGACAAGCATGGAAGTGATTGACCGGAAAATCGAACAAGTTAAGGCGGTTAATGAACTTGAGCAGCTTAATCGCATGTATGCGATGCTGACTCAAATTAATCGAACGATCATTCGGGTTGAATCGCCTCAAGAACTTTACGAGGCCGTCTGCCGCATAGCGTTTGAATCGGGAGGTTTCGGTTTGGCTTGGATCGGACTGCTCGGACCTGGATACGCCGAAGTGACGCCCGTTGCCTCGGCTGGTGCGGCAAGCATTACCCAACTCAAGCATATCGGCGAAGAGATAGAGGATTTCGGCTTCCGTACCGGCGCCGCTTTCCCCATTCGACTTGAAAGCAATATCGTCGGCGCTTTAAATCTCGCCGCCACGGAACCGGATTTTTTCTGCGATACCAAACTGACCTTATTAAACGAAGCCGTCGACGATATCTCGTTCGCGTTGAGCATGCTCCGGCAAATGGAACAACGTATTGCGATGGAATCCAAGATGCGCTATTTGACCAATTACGATTCGCAGACCGGCTTGCCTAGTCGCGCGTTGTTCGAAGAGCGCCTGATAGAAGCATGCCAAAACCCGACGACCGGCCAAGTCGCCGTATTAGTCCCGCATTTATTAAAATTTCACGAAATTACCCTTTTATTCGGGACGGATGCCGGTCAGTTCATTTTTCGCGCCATGTCTACCCGTTTGGAAACCTTACTGCCGTCCATGACGATCGCCCGTCTTAACGAATCTAAATTCGGCGTCATTTTAATCAATCCCGTCGGGTTGGATAGCGTGGAAGAATTAGCGTGGCAAATTCATCAAACATTATCCGACCCGATCAAACTGGACGGTAAGGCCTTATTCTTAGAACCTTTCGTCGGAATCTCAGTGTTCCCACAAGACGGAAAGCCGCTGGATGTACTAAAGTACGCGATGCACGCGTCAAGACGCCCGGATGACAAGAGCAGCTGCCGCTTTTTCGTTAGCGACATGGATCAACAGTCTCTAGTACGGCTCAATCTCGATAGCGCATTACGCGCAGCCTTGAAACTAGGAGAATTCGTCTTACACTACCAACCGCAGATCGACCTGGCTAGCGGACAAATCATCGGTGCGGAAGCCTTGCTACGCTGGCAAAGCAGCGAGTACGGTCTCGTATCCCCGCAAGACT
The DNA here is from genome assembly GCF_054172045.1 of Methylomonas sp. MgM2. Classification (NCBI taxonomy): domain Bacteria; kingdom Pseudomonadati; phylum Pseudomonadota; class Gammaproteobacteria; order Methylococcales; family Methylococcaceae; genus Methylomonas; species Methylomonas sp. MgM2. The sequence goes on from NZ_JBSYXO010000007.1 coordinate 148,380, forward strand.
TCATTCCTCTGTTGGAAGAAAACGGCTTGATCAATGATGTCGGCGAGTGGGTGCTGCGCGAAGCATGCATGTATGCATTGCGGCGGCAACAAGACGGTTTGCCCCCTTTACGCATCGCTGTGAACTTGTCGGCCAAGCAATTTCAAAATAACGACATTCAAACCATGGTCGGACGCGTTTTGGCTGAGACCGGACTGGAACCTAAATGGCTGGAACTTGAGTTGACAGAGAGTACCGTGCTGCACGATACCGCAAACGTGATCCAGGCCATGCGCAATTTGAATGCGAACGGCATTTGCTTCGCGCTGGACGATTTCGGCACCGGCTATTCGTCGCTCAGTTATCTGCAACGGCTACCGGTCGCACGCATCAAGATTGATCGTTCTTTCGTGATCAACGTAACCTCAAACCCTAGCGACGCCGCGATCGTAAGGGCTGTGGTCGGCATGGCCCACAGCCTGGGCATGCGAGTGATCGCCGAGGGCGTCGAAACCGAGGGCCAGCTCGGATTCTTGCGAGGTGTCGGCTGCGAGGAAATCCAAGGTTATTATTTTAGCCGGCCATTGCCGGGCAACGAATTTACCGCCTTGTTGCGCGAAAGCCGGGGTATTCCGCCGGCGAAAGTCGACAAGCCGGAACGCGTGTTACTGCTCGTGGATGACGAACCCAATATTCTGTCCGCCTTGGTCCGCACCCTGCGCCGCCGGGGTTTCCATATCCTGAGCACGACCAGCACTCGCGAGGCCTTCGATTTATTAGCGACGCAGAAACCGGGCGTGGTCATCAGCGATCAACGCATGCCGGAATTAACCGGTACCGAATTCTTGCGACGCGTCAAAGAAATCTATCCCGATACCGTGCGCATGGTGCTGTCCGGTTACGCCGAACTCAATTCGGTTATCAGCGCCGTCAATCAGGGCTCGGTATATAAATTCCTGACCAAGCCATGGGAAGACGACGTGCTGATCGAAAGCATCGAGGACGCGTTTCGGATTTATGAACTCAATCAGGAAAAAAGCAAACTGGCGCTTCAGAATTAAACAGGCTAAGCATTCCGAGTAAGCCATTCGGCCAGTTTATTCGGTTTTCCTCGCAAAAACTTCACGAGTTCAGCGCGAGCTTCCGCTTCCGGAATATTGCGGCTGACCAACAAGCCGTACATGTGATCGAACTCCTGCCGCTGTTTTTGGCCTTTTTCCGACTGATCGCGGCGGCAGCTGAACTCATCCATCAGCGTCGAACCGCAACGGCAGTTTCTAAATACTTCGACGATATTAGAACCGTCTTCTTCGACCGCCGACTTCAGCGAAGAGCGTCCGCACTGCATGTCTTGGGTTTCCGCCAAAAATTGCTCCGCTGTCTCGTAGACATAACCGCAGGTACGGCAGGTCTTGGGAAACGAGGATTCGAACAGTGCCGTCAAGCCGTCAAAACTTTCTTTATCCACTATTTCTTCCCCCGATATTGCAGGGTTTTATTGCACCTAAAAATAGACACTAGTAACATCATCGCATATTTCATATAAACATTGAATTCAGATATGAGCATCTTGGAGTGGAACGACCAATTGTTGGTCGGCATCGAAAGTGTCGATAACCAGCATCGCAAGCTACTAGCGTTGATCAATCGCCTGGATGAGGTGGTGGCCTTGGGCGAAGACCAACATACCATAGCCGAAACCTTGAACGAATTGGTGGAGTATACGGTTTATCATTTTCAGCATGAAGAGGAGCTGATGCGCAACGCGGACTTCAATCCCGAGATGCTGGCTCGACATCAACACGAACATCGAGGCTTCGTCGAGAAAATCGAAAACATTCGAGCCCAAGCGCAGACCAATACCGGCGTTATTTCCAAGGAACTACTGGAATTTCTGATAAATTGGCTGTATCAGCACACGTTAAAAACGGACAAGATCATGGCGATCAGCCTGAATCAGGAAATCGACGCCGGCCAAGTCGAACTGGACCGGCACGAACAATTCGATATTTTGCACAGCAATCTTTACTCGGCCCTTCGCGAAAGCGAAGACCGTTTCAAAGAACTGGCCGACAATCTGCCGGCCTTGATTTGGATTACCAACGCCAAGCATTTACCGATTTTTTGCAACCGCTTTTGGTTTAAAACCTTTGCGATTACAAACAACACCGTCGACAAGCAGCAATGGATGGACAGCCTACACGAGGACGACAGGAACAAAGTCATGCAAGCCTACCAGCAAGCGGCGGCCGAGCGCACTCGATTTCAAATCGAATATCGCTTGCGCAAACCGGGCGACCGCATCGTCTGGATACTGGAAACGGCGGTCCCGAGAATACGCAAGAACGGCGATTTTGCCGGTCTGATGGGCTGCGGCATGGACATCACCGCGCAAAAAGAAGCGGAAGCGGCGCTGCTAAGAGTCAATCAACAATTGGAGTCGCGGGTTACCGAACGCACCCGGGAACTGACCGCCGCCAACAAAATCTTGGAGGCGGAAAAAGACCAACAAACCCGTTTAAACAAACAGCTCAGGGAAGCGCAGGCCCATCTGCTGCAATCCGAAAAAATGGCGTCCATCGGCCAACTGGCCGCCGGCGTCGCGCATGAGATCAATAACCCTTTGGGTTATATCTATTCCAATCTGAACAATTTAAAACAATATATTCAGGATTTAATTCAATTAACGGAATCGGCGGAACAATTGGTTCAGCATCTGCCGGCCGGTCATCCGGCAAGCCAGGCTTACAATCAAGTCAAGAAAAGCATCGATTTGGATTTTCTGAAAACCGATTCGGTCGACCTGGTCAACGAGTCGCTGGAAGGCGCAACCCGCGCGAAGAAGATCGTGCAAGACCTGCGCGATTTTTCGCGTATCGACAAACGAGAACGGGAGATGTTCGACCTGGAAGCCGGCATCGACGCAACGCTGAATATCGTCAATAACGAGCTGAAATACAAAGCCGAAGTGATTAAGGAATACGCCGGCCTGAAACCATTCGAATGCGTAGGTGCCCAGTTAAACCAAGTGTTCATGAACTTGCTGGTCAATGCCGCCCATGCGATCGACGACTTCGGCAAAATCTGCGTTCGGACCGGCTATGAAAACGACGATTGGCTATGGGTGGAGGTACAAGATACCGGCGTGGGAATGTCTGAAGAAGTCAAAGCCAAGATATTCGATCCGTTTTTTACGACCAAGCCGGTCGGCAAGGGCACGGGCTTGGGGCTATCGTTATCGTATAACATCGTCAAAGATCATGGCGGTCGATTCGAGGTGGAATCCAAAGTCGGCGAAGGAACCAAGTTCAAAGTATATTTGCCGACCCAAGCCGCCAAAAGTGCCGAATCACAGTAAACATGAACGCAACCCCCGCCGCCCAACTGTTATTCGTCGACGACGAACCCAATGTCTTGAAAGCGCTCAAGCGCTTATTCCGTTCTGACGACTACGAAGTGCATTTAGCCGAGGGCGGCGAGGCCGGATTAGAAATACTGCGCCGCCAGCCCATCGATTTAATCATTTCCGATATGCGGATGCCTCATATTGACGGCGCCGAGTTTCTGATGCGGGTCACCAAGCAATGGCCGGACACCGTGCGAATCTTATTGACGGGCTACGCCGATCTTGAATCGACCATTTCCGCGGTCAACGACGGCAAGATTTACTGCTATTGCAGCAAACCGTGGGAAGACAACGAGCTGAAGATTCTAGTCAATAATGCACTGGAACAAAAGCGCTTGCGGGAAGACCGCCAGCGATTATATGAGATCATCAACGATCAGAACCAACAGCTTAAAGTCCTGAATGCTAGTCTCGAGGAAAAGGTAGAAAAACGCACCGAACAGCTGCGTAAATCGTTGCTCGTGATCGAACAAACCCATGACGCGTTAAAAAAGCAGTATGCCGAGTCGGTAAAGGCATTTGCCAGAATCGTCGAAATGCGGCCCGGCATCAAAAGCGGACATTCAAAATATATTGCGGAAACGGCGAAAGAAATCGCGGCCCGGTTGAAAATGGACGCCGCCGAGATCAAAGACGTGGTTTACGCCGGCTTATTGTTGCAAATCGGAAAAATGAGCCTACCCGATAGCCTGCTGCTTCAACCGCTAATGTCTATGAGCATTCAGCAAAAAAACCGTTTTCTTAACCATGCGCAAGAAGGTAAAAGCCTGTTGGCCGGAATAGAACTCCTTCGCAACGCCGCCGTGCTGATCAGCCATCAATTCGAATATTTCGACGGTTCAGGATATCCGCTGGGATTAGCAACGCACGCCATTCCGCTAGGTGCAAGAATTCTAACGCCGATTCGCGACTACATCGATTATCTCGACGGCTCTATCACCGGTAAGCTAATGACGACCGAACAGGTGAAAAAACGGCTAATATCGAAAAAAGGCGTACTCTACGATCCCGAGGTAATCGACGCATTGGTAGGCCTGCTAGCTGAATCCCAAAGCGAGGACGAACGGCCGGTCATCGAAATATCGTGGACCCAAATGCAAACGGGCATGGAGGCCGCCGAAGTGCTTTGCAACGGCATGCTGTATTTGAAGGACCAGGTGCTGACTGACAAAAATGTCGACGATATTTTAAATTTGCGCAAGAACAATAAAAACCTGATCATACGCATACGTTTGGGGCACGACCGGGCCGAAGGTTGACGCTTAGTCCCGATGCTGCGGAGCGGCCGAGTGCCCTCGCAAAACGAGCGGACAAATCGGGCAGCCCCTTACCCTACTCAATATCCTCTTCATCCAGAATAATCGACCCGTCGCTACCCCAATTCACCTTGGTAATGCCGGGCTCTTCCGCCTCCAAAGCTCTCAGGATGGCCTCTTTTTCGTCCAGCAGGCTTTGTTGGGTCCGCACTTGATCCGCTAAGGCGCGATTTTCCATTAAGACGCGGCGATGGGCCAAGCCGTTTTCGACGGCACTGAGAATTTCTATATTGCTCCAGGGCTTGTTGATGAAACGAAACACTTCGGCCTCGTTGATGGCCTGCTGGGCGCCTTCCAGATCGGCGTAACCGGTCAATATCATACGAATAGCATCCGGCTGTATGCGCTTAAACCGGATCAAAAACTCGACGCCGTTGAGGCCCGACATTCTGTAATCGGAAATCACCAGATCGAACGTTTCTCCTCGCGCGAGCAGCAAGGCTTCCTCGCCGCTATCCGCAGTAGTCAAACGATATTGCTTAAGCACACGCGACAAAGCCTTTAATACGTTAACTTCATCATCGACCAATAGAATATTTATTTCATGTTCGTTCATGTTGATAAACTAGCGCTAGACTGAATATGAATTCGACGTTTTACACCGAGGGTTGTCAGAGTTTAGAACATAATTAGAAACGAGTGGGAAAACTGATGAATAGCTCTAGACTGAATTTCTTATACAAGCTGTTGTTTCCGGATACGTCTCTGATCGAGTTTGCCATTGTCGTCGATCAATATAGCTGTAGTCTGATCCCAAACCAGAATGTAAACCCGCCGGATTGGGCAAGATTAGAATTTCACCAATGCAGCAACTGCCCGCTAACGCCCGCAACGACCCCCTTCTGTCCCGTCACCGTTAATTTGATACCGGTATTGCGCTTATGCAACAGCATCCCCTCGTATCAAAACGTCAAGTTAGAGGTCGTTACCCCCGAACGCACCATCAGCGGCGATACCACCACGCAACGCGCGTTAAGCTCGATTTCGGGTTTGATCATGGCGACCAGCTCTTGTCCGCATACCGAATATCTTAAGCCTATGGCCCGTTTCCATCTGCCGCTGGCCAGCGAAGACGAGACCATATACCGTGCAACGTCAATGTACCTCTTGGCTCAATATTTCCGGCGAAAGGACGGCTTGGCTTTCAATTTAGACCTGGACCAGTTAAAAATCCACTATGAACAGTTACAACTCGTCAATAAAGCCTTAGCCAAACGCTTGCAAGCTGCCGTCGGCAACGACTCGACTATCAATGCGGTTGTTTTACTAGACTTATTATCTAAAGCCGTAGCTTGGTCAATTGAGGATGATTTGGAAGAAATCCGGTATCTGTTCGACAGTTACGGCGTGAGATCGATGCCGAAAACGAACGAATAGCCCGGACTTTTTAATGTTTTTTTAATTTGTTGCCCATTGATTCTTAAGCAAGACTTTATAAAATCCGCGTCGGATTAATCGTACTCTTTAATGGAGATCTCATGCTTAAAACATGCATACTTGCATCGGCGGTTTTGTTATTTACGTCTACCGGATGGGCGGACGGTCATGGTCACAAGCATGGCCATCATAAACATCATCACCACGGCCATTATGTCGAGGTCGAGCGAGTGTATTATCCGGAGCGTGTGGTTCAGTATGTACCGGCGCCGACGGTAGTGCCTGTACCGGTACCCGTTCCCGGTTATCCCCGATACGATCAGCGGTCGACATCGGGCTTGCTCGGCGGCGTGATCGGCAGCGCGGCCGGATACGAATTAAGTCACGGCGATCCGTTGGGCGCAGGAATTGGCGCCGCCGCCGGCGCTTTGTTTGGTAACGGCATGGCGCGCTAAATTTCCACACAAATTTTAATGAAAAATTAAGTTGACTATAGCCCCCACCTTTCAGAGAATTAGCATCTACTAACACTCTTTATTGGGGGCTGATATGGAAGTGGCACGTCGTATCTGTGTATTTGCGTGGCTTGGTTACCTACTGCTTGGCACAAGCATTGTCCAAGCCAGTGACAGACAGAAAACCATGAGAACGGCAGCATCGGCCTATCCGGTCTTGTCGTCGCTTTCCCCGTCAACCGGACAACAAGGCCAAAAGATTACCCTACACGGGCAAAATTTTGGTAGCCGAAAAGGAAAGATTTTTTTCGGTTCTACCGAATTGGCCGAAAACGAAATTACATCATGGACCGACACCTCTGTGAACACGACAGTTCCAGAAGGCCGGAATCAAGTCGACGTGCAGTTAATGACGCGCGGTGAGCAAAAAAGCAACTCACTCAAGTTCACTTACGATTCCAATAACACAGGTTCGGACACCGAATTTCTAAGCAATTTCAAGGTACTTGCCAGCAACGATTTAGGCATGCACTGCGTCGACGACGATTTTTCGGTGTTTTCCATTTTGCCGCCTTTCAACACGATCAATGCGCAGGTCGTAGGTCAAAACGCTAACGGCTTACCGCGATTGCTGGGTGACGGCGATGTGATTTTACGTTATTCGCCAGTTGCCGATACCGCCGGTTCGATCAATTCCACTTCGATCGGCAAAACCAATTTTTGGGATCACGTTTCCGATTTGTTCGGCGCCGCGCTGACCGAAGGCCAAGGTATCAAAAACCTTTATATGCCCGCCGACGCACCGAACAAAACCAATACCACCTTTAGCTGGAACAACCATCTGGGTATGCATAGCGCGGAAGGTGTCCCGATTTTCCCCGTCGACGACCTTGGCGCTCATAATCCTTACCCTATGCTGCTAATCACTGCCTACGACGCCAACGACCCGACGCGCAAGCTGGCGGAAACCAGCGTGGTAGTTCCCGTATCGGACGAGACGACTTGCAGCAATTGCCATGCAACCGGCGGCATTGCGGCGCGTAAAGCCGATATTCCTTGGTCGAACAACGACAATCTTTCCGCTCAGTCCCGCGCCAATATATTGCTGTTACACGACAGCTATCATCCGCAAGAAAACCTAACGAGTAAGCAACCGATCCTCTGCGCCAGCTGCCATTATTCGCCCGCGTTGGATCTAGCGGGCAATGGAAAACCGACGGGGCTTCAAGAAGGCCATAAATGGATGTCGCAAGTCATGCACGACTTTCATAAGGACAAGATGACGATTCCCGGAAAAACCATCTACGACAGCCCGGCACCGGTCGGCGACACGGTCAATGTCCCGCCGGCTGCCGAACAAGCTTGTTACCAATGCCACCCGGGCGCCGATACCAAATGCCTGCGCGGCGCAATGACCGAAACCGTCACCTGCCAAAATTGCCACGGCGATATGGAGGCGGTCGGCGGATCAAATCCTCTGCTGGCATACGGTCCAATAGTTCAGACAGGGGCGATAGACAAGCAAACACGCAAAGCTTGGTCCGATGAACCCCGCTGCCAATCTTGCCACACCGGCGACGCCGTCAACCACATGACGCCGGCCGGCGCCGACTTGGCGGCCGACGGAATCCGGTTGATGCACGCCTTCGACCGAAACGACGCTTCGGCCGCGCCTTTCCTTGCCGTGAATAAACGTTTCGCCGAAAACGACGACAAGTTGTTCCGGTTCAGTAAAGGGCATGGCGGCGTTGCCTGCGAAGGATGCCACGGCAGTACCCATGCGATCTGGCCGGGCGATAGCGATCATCCGAACGACGACGTTGCCGCCGAAACCCTGCAAGGTCATGCCGGCACCATCGGCGAATGCAACGTCTGCCACGGCCCCGGCAGTTTGCCGCTTACGCTGAAAGGCCCTCACGGCATGCATAATGTCGGCGATACGCGTTGGGCATTCGATGAAGACAGGGGACACCCTGCTTTTTACAAACAGTCGCCTGCTGAATGTAAAGCCTGCCACGGCGCCGATTTGACCGGCACTGTCCTGTCGAAAGCAGCTACAGACCGGTCCTGGCAAACGGAATGGGGTACAAAAACGGTCAAAAAAGGCCGGCCGGTCGGTTGTTACACTTGTCATAACGGACCTGACGACGACTGAATATCACCAGCATCTTAAATCCCGGCCGTGGCCGCCATGACTGGGATTTATAGGCTTTAACCTTTCTCCGCCTGAAGGATGACAAAAAAATGAACCGAACATTTAAAATTAACACCTACGCCACCGCTATTTCCATAACCTTACTACCCGGCATTGCATCGGCCAGCGTAATCGGTTTTTTAGGCAACTTCGATGTCATCAACGACACCGGCTCGACCGCTTACGGCTTTGAAATCGAACTTGAAGGCGTCCGTACGAACGAAATTACCGACACGTTTGGCGGTCCCGGACGCGGTTTTCCCAGCGGCCGCGGATACGATCCCGCCAACGCCGTCGTCAGGTACGGCGCTCCCGAGATTACGTCTTACGACAACGGCGGAACGAACTTCGGCAGTATCGTGCGCTACACCGCGCTATGGGACCCCGGCAATCTGAGTTGGGATTACGGCACCCCCAGCGGCAGTTTCATCACCCCGGGCGACAACTGTTGGACCGGCGGCGGCGTCGGTTACGGCGCCGGCACGCCGTGCGACCATTTCGGCGTAGGCACCAGCGTTAATCCGACCAAAACAACGTATAGTTGGCTGCATGATGACGGTTCGAACGCCGGCCAGCTTACCAATGGCAATGGCAAGGTGGTATTACCCGCCCCGGTTTGGAATGAACAAGCCGCACCACCGCCGGCCGATCCGGCTGCGCCTCCGGCCCCGCCGGTGGTTGTCGCCCGCATAGAAAGTCCCGAACCTGAAATACCGGAAATAGATGGCGAGGCTCAATTTGGCGAGGCCATTTGGGTCAAGGTATTTACTACTGAACTGGAAAATAATGTCGAATTAGAAGATTTGATCGGCGGCAATCCCGTCATCGACCAAGCCAAGCAATACACCGAAATAGAATGGCAATTACTGCAGTACGATCCGGGCAATCCCGATTCCGCCAAATTAGAATCGGGCTATGGCGCGCCGGTAGGCAACGGTGCGGAATCGATCATACGTCGTTATGAGTTCTTTAAATTTGCCGGCGAATATGATCCTAAAACGCATGAAGCCAAACCTTTTAGCGGTAGCGACTCGCATCCCGACGCTGCGGATTTGGGTACGTATTTAGGCGCGCAAAACGCCGCCGCCAACCTGCAAATCGAGGCGCCCGCCGTCCCGCTGCCTGCCCCATTTTGGCTAATGGGAACCGGTTTAATCGCTTTTTGGCCCTATCGCCGTAAGGCTGTACGATAAATTTCGCTTCCGAGGCTGCGTCAATTAATCCGCAGCCTTTTTTCTAGATCAATCGTTTTCCGCCCACGACAAGGGCCGGCGCTGAGCTCAAAAAGCGTCGAACGATTCGGCGAAATAACTCAATAAATTGAACATTGATTAATTTGTCGTTATATTGTCTCCTGCAAATTTCGGCGCGTCTGTTAAGATGCGCCTCCAAGGAGGCATACTATGTTAAAACGATTTCTACACGGCTTATTGACGCTACTTTTCCGAGTCAAAGTCAATGGCCTGGAAAATTATCAGCAAGCCGGCAATCGGGTATTGATCATCTCGAATCACACTTCATACCTCGACCCGTTGCTGCTCGGGGTATTTTTACCGGACGACATTACCTTTGCGATCAACACGCAAATCTCGCAAATTTGGTGGCTTAAACCATTTTTACGCCTTTCCAAAGTGTTCCCGATGGACCCGACTCATCCCCTTTCGCTGAAAGCGCTGATCCATCATCTGCAAGGCGACACCAAAACCGTGATTTTCCCCGAAGGGCGTATTACGGTCACAGGTTCCATGATGAAAATCTACGACGGCACGGGCATGGTGGCCGACAAATCCGGTGCAACGCTATTGCCGATCCGCATCGATGGCGCTCAATATACCCATTTTTCAAAATTAAAAGGTATTGTGCGCCTACGCTGGTTTCCGCCGATCACCATACACATCCTGCCTCCGACCCGTATCGACACCCACGGCCAGTTTACCGGCAAGGCCCGCCGCAGACACAGCGGGCATATGTTGTACGACATCATGTCCGAAATCATGTTTTCCACCAGCCACTATAAGCAAACCTTGTTCTCGGCACTCCTGGAAGCCCGGCGGATACACGGGGGTAAGCACACGGTAGCAGAAGATATGGAACGCAAACCGGTCAGTTACGACAGGCTGATTGCCGGCAGCATAATCCTCGGCAGACTGATTAAACCGATGACTAAGGAAGGCGAAACGGTCGGTGTCCTGTTGCCCAACACCACAAAAACATTGAGCGTGATATTCGGCCTCCAACTATACGGTCGTGTACCGGCGATGCTGAATTATTCCATCGGATCGACCGGCATGGCTTCGGCCTGCAACACCGGCAAAATCAAGATCATATTGACTTCGAGAAAATTTATCGAATTGGCGCATCTGAGCGAGGACGCAAGCCGACTAGAACAATCTATAAACTTGGTTTATTTGGAGGACATGGCGGCCGCGCTAACGCCATTGGATAAATTAAAGGGTCTTGTCGGCGCCAAGACCGCCGACTATTGGTACAAAAGCCATTTCTACGATTCCGACGATGCCGCCGTCGTGTTGTTTACTTCAGGGTCGGAAGGCGCGCCGAAAGGCGTGGTGTTATCGCATGCCAACGTGCTGGCCAACCACCAACAGGTCAAGTCACGCATCGACTTTAACGCGACCGACATCGTGCTGAACTTTCTGCCGATGTTCCATTCTTTCGGATTTACCGTAGGCACCATGTTGCCGATCATGAACGGCATGACCACGTTCTTGTATCCTTCACCCTTGCATTATGCAATTATTCCGGAAATGGCCTACGAGGTCGGCGCCACGATCATGTTCGGCACCAACACCTTCCTGGCCGCCTATGCAAAAAAGGCGCATCCTTACGATTTTTATAGTCTGCGCTACGTGGTGGCGGGTGCCGAAAAACTCCAAGAAAGCACCCGGCAAATGTGGTTCGACAAATTCGGCATCCGTGTTTTGGAAGGCTATGGCGCCACTGAAACCTCTCCGGTTGCTTCGGTCAACACCGCGATGGATTACAAAGCCGGTACGGTCGGACGTCTGATGCCGGACATGCTTTACAAACTGGAAGCCGTTCCCGGTATACAACACGGTGGTAAACTGCACGTTGCCGGCCCCAATATCATGAAAGGCTATCTATTGCCGGATAACCCCGGCGTACTGGTACCGCCCTGCTCTTTATACGGCGAGGGCTGGTACGACACCGGCGACATTGTCGATGTCGATGAAGACGGTTTCATCAAGATTCAAGGCCGCAGCAAGCGTTTCGCCAAGATCAGCGGCGAAATGGTTTCGTTGACCGCGGTAGAACAATTAGCCGGCGCGGCCTGGCCTGACGCGCAGCATGCCGCGATCAGTTTACCGGAGGCCAAAAAAGGCGAACAAGTGATCCTCCTGACGACCCGCCGAGGCGCCACGGCCAAGGGTTTGGCCGAAGCTTCGCCCGGGGTGGCAACCATTAGTCTCCCGAAAAAAGTGTTTGTGGTGGAAAAGCTACCGGTGCTGCCCACCGGTAAAACCGATTACATGGCCTCCACTCAATTGGCCGATTCCTTACTGCTTAACGAGAGCTAGCGAATGTTCCAAGCAGAAAAGAAATTAGCCGTACTGATAGACGCCGAGAATACTCAACTGACATCGTTAAAGCTAATCATCACCGAATTGTCAAAATATGGTTACATCGTTGTAAAACGGGCCTACGGCGATTGGGCTGCTTTATCATTAAAAAATTGGAAAGACACCTTAAACGAATTGGCCATACAACCCATTCAACAATTTTCCTATACTCAAGGAAAGAACTCTTCCGATGCTGCGATGATTATCGATGCAATGGATCTGTTATATTCAAATAATTTCAATGCCTTCGCGCTGATCTCAAGCGACAGCGATTTCACTAAATTAGCCACGCGGCTCAAAGAATCACAAATTCGTGTTTACGGCGTCGGCGAGCGAAAAACCCCTATCGCTTTTCGCAACGCTTGCGATGACTTTATTTATATCGATGTCCTTACATCGTTGGATAATGACGACGACGAAGAATCGGATGAAACACCGATTTTCGGCAACAACCTTGAAATCGAAAAAAGTCAATGGACCAGGCGGCAACTGTGTATGGATACGAAACTGATTAAAACGCTTAGAAATGCGGCGAATGAATGCTCTGACGAAAATGGATGGGCATGGCTAGGCTTGGCCGGCAGTTTGATTAAACGGCAATTTCCGGATTTTGACTCCAGAAATTATGGCTACGCCAAGCTTTCCACATTGATTGAAACGACCAATCTTTTCGAAATTAAGCTTGAAAAAATCAAAAGTAGCGGAAATCAGTTACATGTGTTCTACCGCGATAAAAGGCAACCAAAAATTTGAAAACATAAGCTAAGTTCATGAGTAAATACATCTATCCTCTTCTAGTCGCCCAATTCCTATCAGCTTTTGCCGATAACGCCATACTTTTCACCGTCATCGCGATGGTAATGCAAACCGAACATGCGCCCAGTTGGTATGTACCGGCTCTGCAAAGCGTATTTTTGGTGGCCTACGTACTGCTTGCTCCGTGGGTTGGCAGTCTTGCAGACAATCACGCAAAATCACGCGTGTTAATCGTCGCCAATTTAATCAAAGCAGCGGGCACGGCTTTGTTGCTTTTGAATGTCGAGCCGCTAATCGCGTATTGTATCGTCGGAGCCGGTGCAGCCTTATATAGTCCGGCCAAATACGGCATCTTACCCGAGCTCGCCGGCCACGAAGGATTGGTCAAAGCCAACAGTTGGATCGAAGGTTCGACGATATTAGCCATACTGAGCGGCATGATGGTCGGCGCCAAAGTGGCGGATTACTCTATCAATCTGGCACTCGCTGGAACCGTCGCTATGTATCTTATTTCTGCAGCCGCCACGCTGTTCTTACCGGTCATGGTCAGCCGCTCCGCTATCGGCGGCTCTAAAATCAGTTTGTTCTGGCGTGAAATCCGCAGCTTTTTGTCTATGCCTCGCTCACGGTTTGCCGTGTTGGGCGCGTCGCTTTTTTGGGCCGCGGCCGCCTGCGTACGTGTAATCCTGATTGCCTGGGCTCCTTTAGTATTGATGTCGCATAATGCCAGCGACATTGCCGATCTGACCTTATTTTTGGCGCTAGGTATCATCGCCGGAGCATCCTTGGTACCGCATTTGATTCCTCTGGAACATTTGCGTAGAGCCCGGATTCCCGCCTATTTGATGGCGCTATTCATTATGGGTTTAAGCTTGACCGATGCAGTCTGGCCGGCGCGTATCATGCTGTTATTGATGGGCACGGCGGGCGGTATGTTCATCGTACCCATCAATGCCGCGCTACAAGAACTGGGACAACAAAGTATCGGCAGCGGCGGAGCTGTGGCCATGCAAAACTTCTTTCAAAATGTCGCGATGTTAGTTTCGGTAGGAAGTTATACGCTGGCGGCTTCGTTACAGGTAAGCCCGATTGCCGCCTTACTCGGATTAGGCGTCTTATTACTGCTCGCCACATTTTTAGTGGTATTGAGATTACCCGAGACTACGCCCGGGTACAACCCCGAATAAAATTTTGCACCAGTAATCTGACGGTAGCACGCGCATTATCGGTACCGACTTTGCCTAAACTACCGTTCAAAGCCAATACGCAGACGCCGTGAACGCCGCTCCAGAGCGCTTGAGTAGCTAAACTGACTTGCGGCTTGGATTGTTCGGGGCATAATTGTTGAAAAAGCCGTTCAACGATGGAAAACATATCCTCAACTTTTTGCAGATACCAATCCGGCGCGGGCACATCGTTAATCGGCTCAAAAATCATACGCCATCGATTTAAATTTTTGTAGGCAAACGTCAAATAGATATCGGCTAAGGCCAGGATATGCTCTTCGATAGAGTCGAATTCCCGCCTTTCGGACAACTCGTCAGCTAACTCATCCAGCGTTCTACCTTTAACATGAATGATCAAATCATCCATGTTCTTAAAAACCATGTATATGCTGCCTACCGTATATCCGATCTCCATCGCGACTTTCCGTACGGTCAAAGCGTTGAAACCATGTTCCACAACAATGGTTTCCGCCGCACCGAGTACCATTTCCCTAATTTCTTCTAACGTGTGTTCACTTCTTCTGGCCATATTTTGCTCTACCAGGCACAATTAAAAACTATTACCATACACGACCTTTCAATCGGAATCGATAGTTTGCTATGAACAATGAATTGCTCGCAGTGGTCGATGAATACGACAACGTTGTCGATTACCGCCCGCGCTGTGAAATACATGCGCTCGGTTTGCGGCACCGCGCGGTTCATGTATTAGTGTTTAACGGCGAACGGCAATTACTATTACAAAAGCGCTCGATGACTAAGGACTTGAATAAAGGCCTATGGGACACTTCCGCGGCCGGCCATGTCGACCGGGGCGAAGACTATTGTAGCTGCGCGCCGAGAGAATTACGCGAAGAACTGAGCATCGACACCCCGCTGACGCCCTTATTCAAACTGGAGCCAACACCTGCTTCGGGCATGGAGTTTATACAAGTATATTGCTGCCGGCACGACGGCCCTTTTCATCACGCCGTTGATGAAATAGACGAGCTACGCTGGCTGGAACAGAACGAAATCGACGCGCGCGTAGCCGAAAATGACGCAACGCTAACCGAAACTTTTAAAACGATTTGGCGCCGTTATCGGGAAACGGCGTAGATTGAAGTGGGCGGAAAAATTCCGCCCACCCGATAGACCCATCAAAACTTATTCTATCGTCATACGTTGACCGGCCTGTTTTTGTTTTTTCAACAGGTTCAGGGTCAATATGCCATTCTCATAACGGGCCTTGCTGGCGCTTTCGTCGATATCCGCCGATAACTGGAAACTGCGTGATACTTCGCCGTAATAGCGTTCGCTACGCAACACTTTATCGTCTTTGGTTTCTCGGTCGACTTGGCTAATTTCAGCGCGAATACGAATCACATTCCCGTCGATGTCTACATGGATATTTTCCCTATTCGCACCCGGTATTTCCGCTTCAACGACGAACTCGTTGGGATTTTCTTTTACGTCAACTTTAATTTGCGAAGGTAACGGTTCGCCGTGTAAAGGCTTGATAAAATAGCCGGGGTTGATGTCGCGAAAAAAATCATCAAACAGGCTGTGACTTCCGAATGGGGTTAAGCTGCTCATATTGAATCTCCTCTGCGTTAGATCGAAAATGTTTTTCTTTGCAAGGAAATTATGGTGACAGTATCGGGAATTTCAAGCCTGAAAAACACTTAAACCGATATTCGAAATATAGAGAAAGAACATTCGGATGAATGCATAGTGGCGGAGCGGACGGGGCTCGAACCCGCGACCCCCGGCGTGACAGGCCGGTATTCTAACCAACTGAACTACCGCTCCGCAATTAGAACCGCGCATTCTACAGTAAAATTAAGTCGCGTCAATAGCCATCTAAAATTTATGTCAGCTACGGCCTGCCCCCTTTGTTTCAGCACATCCATCTTCTTATTCCATAGCGACAAGCGGCGCGATTATTACCGATGCGGCAAATGCCATTTAGTGTTCGTACCAGCTCAGCAGCATCTGAGCCTGGCCCGGGAAAAAGCCATCTACGACCGGCATGAAAATCGGCCCGACGATCCGGGTTATAGGCAATTTTTATCGCGCCTGGCGATACCGTTGCAAGCCAAACTACCGCCTTGTTCGGTCGGCCTGGACTTCGGCTGCGGCCCCGGACCGACGCTGGCTCAAATGCTGGCCGAACAGGGCCATCGGGTCGAAGTGTTCGATCCGTTTTATGCCTATCGTCCTATGCTATTGCAAAGCCGTTACGGCTTTGTGACCTGCACCGAGGTGGCCGAGCACTTCCGGCAGCCGGCCAAAGAATTCGAGATTCTATTTTCGTTGCTGAAACCGCATGGAATATTAGCCCTGATGACCAAACTGGTCATTGATGCAGCAGCATTCAGCCGTTGGCACTACAAAAACGATATGACCCATATTAGTTTTTATTCCGCTTCAACTCTGCAATGGCTGGCTGACCATTATCAATGCCATCTCGACATTATCGGCAAAGACGTGATCTTTTTCAGCCGGCAAGCTTGATTTAAGGATATAAGCTAATCGGATAATACGCTTGAATATAATTCGGCATCGTCCTGCGAAAAGCAGCAAAACATCACCGCGATATCGCCGTCGTACTGTCGCAAAACCTGATTGACCGTGGCGACCGCAATCTGCGCCGCTTGCTGTTTCGGAAAACCATACACGCCGGTACTGATGCAGGGAAAGGCAATCGATCGAATATCGTTCCTGATTGCCAATTGCATGCAATTTCGATAGCAAGACGCCAGCAATTCGGCTTCATTTTGCACCCCCCCGCGCCAAATAGGTCCAACCGTATGAATCACATATTTGGCCGGAAGACGGTAAGCACCGGTCAGCTTGGCGTCGCCTGTCTCGCACCCGCCCAACGATCGGCACTCTTCCAGCAATTGCGGCCCGGCTCCGCGATGGATTGCACCGTCGACACCACCTCCGCCCAACAACGAATTATTCGCGGCATTAACGATCGCATCCACATTTAAACGGGTAATGTCGCCTTGTATCACCTCAATTGTACGGTTCACCATAAAGCCCTCTTGTTATTTCTAATCGATCCGACCTCTTAAGTCGAATACACATACAGTCATTTTTATGTAAGCGCTCGACCGCTCCACCTCGTCAGATATTGTAGGTTATGATTTAATCCAGATCACCGGTAGCAGTTTGTCGTCCTTTAGGGTTGAGCAGCTACAGGTCGTTTGGTCAGTGCACTTGTAAGTCCTGACCGGAGGGTCTTCCTCCGTCCAATTTGGAGCATAGAGTTCTCATGCTGCTGTCTTAAACGCTAGTTCACGAGTCCTCCTTCGTGTCACACACAACCAGTTCTTTTTCCCAAGCAATGGGGCGAATGCTGTTCCCGACGGGATTGTTGTCGATGGGCAGATCGCCGGTTTCGGCGCAACGCATCAACGCAATCCAGCCCTTCAGCTCGGTTAATGCGGGCAGGCTCTTTTCCGCCTGCAGGCGTCGGCGCTCTTCGCTGCGCATGTCACGGCCCTCGGCTCGTTTGTATTCGGACGGGGTGGAACTGGACAAAATCACGCCATCCCTCGCCGCGATTTGTTCTAAACGATAAAGCGGCAGATGGTCGAGGAATTTGCCGATCATCAGCCAGGTCGGCAAACCGACAGCCGGCCATGCCGCCATCAATGACCGCCGGCGGAATACCCACAGAGCGCAAGTCGGTGTCGCCGTGATGGTTTCGCAATGCCGGCGGGCATATTGCGGGCGGATATGGCGATGCCGGAAAAACTTGGCCGGCTCGACATCCAGTTGTTCACTAATGTCTTCGACGATCTTGACCCCTTACCGCATTGGCCGCAGGTGCAGGATTCCGGTTCGCGGCGGTGTTCCGTGCACGGCAGATGAGGCGACAAAGGCGATGCCGCATAACGTGGTATTGGCGGCCGGCAACCAAGGCAAATTGACCTATCGCTTGATGCAAGCCGATTTGGTCGTTCCGGATGAACTGGGCTACCTGCCGTTTTCCAAAGACGGCGGTGTCTTGCTGTTTCACCTGCTACTGAAACTGTCGGCAACTGCTCCTGTGTTGCCCTACCTCCTGCATCCATGCCGTCGTACGAGCGAACCCGTGCAGTCATCACCATCAATTTGACCTTTGCCGAATGGTTCAGTGTGTTCAGTGACGCCAAAATGACCACTCGTTACTGGATTGACTGACGCATCATTGCTACATCCTTGAAACAGACAATGAATCCTACCGCTTTCGGCAAAGCTCTGAAGAAGCCAAACATAGCGAAAAAAACAGCCGAAGACATTTTGCACGAGGAGAATCCGTTCTAAAAATCCGGCTTGAAAACGGATGGCATACTACCCGGGCCTATTCGTTTCCTTTACACTTATCCACAGCCGGCGAGTCCAAAAACCGGCTCCGTCTCCTGGTCAGATTTCAACCGGTACGGTGGGTCAATTTTCGCCCGGCGCCAACGGGCTTGCAAACAAACCCGATCAAAATCAAAACACTGCAACCCTTCCGGGCGGCTCTAAGACCAGAATATTGGCTCTACACCGTTGGATATAACCGTATTTCTGCGCCGCCAAAGTAGAAAAGTTCTATCGTTACTTTTTTGATAAGACTACGCATGCTCCGAGACTACTCAGCAAACCTGTGAAATTGGCCAAGCTGTAAGCTGCTGCTTACGTACTTTTCCGAATATGAATGAGCGTGGGTGTATAGATAATACAAAGTCGGCCTTGGCGGCATGCCAGTAACGTGGTTTTGCTTGAGGAGTTGGTCTGATCCCTACCACTGCTCAAACGGTGTGGCTACTTAGAACTGGATCAAACAGTTTATTAAGAACAGGGAAGCGGCATAAACCGCATTATTTTAACAAATTCATACACAGCTTAAATTTTAATTTTTTAGGCTTGTAAAATAGATTAAAAGTACGAAAAACTGATTATAGCGGCATCTAGTTATTTTATAAACAAATCATCAAAAAAATGAACAAAATAAATAGTATTGCGATTATCAGCAACGAAGAATATATAATTGGCTTATTGAAGGCCTACTGTTTTTATAATGACATTAGAATCGTTTCAACACATACAAATATGTCTGGATTTGTGGAATTGCAGAGAAATACACCGGATATGGTTTTCTTTTCGATGGATTTACTTGAAAGTGTTAGCAAATCGATAAGCGGCCCATTTTTCAATATCAAAAGATTAAACGGCGACGTTGTATTTATAGGTTTGAATAAAACTAGTAACGGCGATTTTTGCACAAAACCCGAATGGGTGCACGAGATGCTCCAATATCCATTAGACGTTGCTCACATCGATAATCTAATAAAACGCCACTTTTCAGTTCTCCCCCCCCGTGTTGAAGAGCGGCGTCATCGCGAAAGGCGTAATGGAGAGCGGCGCTCGTTCAATGAAAGACGCGGACATAAATTGTTCGGTTCCACTAATCGTAACCCTTCCCTTCAATTTCAAGCTTATAAGACCGACGAAAGTGTTTATGAACAAGATTTAAATATCGATCATAACAATCGCTGCGTTTATTTGACCGGGCATAAAATCGATCTTACCCCCAAAGAATACGAGTTGATCGAACTCCTATCGTCAGACTTAAACCGTATTTATACTGCCGACGAAATATTAAGCCGCATTTGGCCTGAAAATGACCGAGCCACGAAATCGGATCTTTACCAATATATGCATTTACTCAGAAAAAAGATCGAAAAGGATCCGAATGATCCAAAATGGATTATTACGATAAAAGGGTTTGGATATAAGCTAAACACGCACAAATGTGATATTGCGGACTGCGATCACGTTTATCAATAATTAGACTTTGTCAATAGTCGAACAAACGCCTGTCAGCGGCGATCGGTTTAATTCTGCTTTTCTTACGATAGATATTACAAGCTTGTAAATAAAATAATTACGTTTCTCAATTTTTTAATCTATTTTTGAGCTTTTTTTTATGGAAAATTGAGGCCCAGATAACAAATACTAGAGCCGTGGCTGCGGTTGTTTGGTTATGTTAAACAATCATGTGCTCCACTTCCATTGAGTCCATTGAGACAATGGAATCTTAAAATTTAACTTAGTTTGGAGACACGACAATGAAACAGTTCAAGCAAAAAGTATTAACAACCGGCATTCTTTTGGCTTTAGGTGCGTTTTCCAGTGCATGGGCGAACCCTACTAACACTGCAAACGAAGTGACAGATAGCCAAACCGCCAGTGTCGATGCTACGAGTACCGGTAAAGGCAATGCATCAGCTAGTGAAGGCGGTACGGCAACCGGTGGCGCGGTAACCACTACCGAGACGAAAAATTACACAAAAAACGTTACCGACACCGATACTAAAACCATCACCAAAACTGACAATAGCGACAGTGGCAATACAAAAACCATTACCAAAGACGCCAACAACACTGACACTAAAACCATCAGCAAAACCGACAGCAGCTTCAGCGGAAATACGCTGACCAAAGACGCCAACAACACCGACACCAAAACAATCACTAAAACTGATAGTAGCTATAGTGGCAATACTTTGACCAAAGACGCCAACAACACGGATACCAAAACCATTACTAAAACCGATAGCAGTGTGAATGCCAAGGGCAAAGTTGACGCCGACGATCGCGGCGCTGCAGTCAACGGTAGCGGAACTGCTAGCACAACTGATTCTAGCGACAGCGGCAATACCAAAACCGTTGCCAAAGACAGCTATAACAGCGATAGCAGCGCGAATAATAAAAGTATGGCTAAGGCTTCCGATCAAGCAGCATCAGTCGGTCGTGATGGAACCTCCACTTCAAATAACACTAACACCAAAACGATCACCAAAGACAGCAATAACAGCGATAGCAGCACGAATAACAAAAGCATGGCTAAAGCTTCCGATCAAGCTGCAGCAATTGGTCGCGACGGAACGGCTACTTCAACCAATAACCATTCAATGGCCAAAGGTGACGGTTCCGCTTCATCTAACACCGGAGCGGCCACTTCAACATATACCGAGACCATCACAAAATTGGAATCTTACGGCGATGCATCTCCTGTCATCAACTCTGAGGGTGGCGCACCTCAGGTTAACAATTCCTATTTGGCCGGAAGTGTAACCGGAGCCGGCATGGGTGAATATATCCCTACGGAACTTGCAGCACTGCCGACTAACAATACCATCGATAACTCGTTCAACAACTTCGCCGGTTTGAATCAGTCAATTCAAAACTCAGGTGCCGGTGCGTTGACGCAACAACAAGTGTCTTTCCAAGGCAATGTTAATGTCGGTCAACCTACTCCGTAAGCCCTTAATTTAAATCAATTAAGGTTTGCCGGCGAACAAAACGTTCGCCGGCTTCTTCTTAATTAACAAAAAAGGGAGCTGAGTATGAGAAGATCAATAATGGCTGCATGGCTTATATTCGCGACCTCAATATCTTCTAATTCCACTGTTAAAGCCGACAATGCAAATCAGTATTTTCTCGAACAGGCAAACTCGGTCACGCTGGAAGAGTTGGATAACGAGAGAGCTAGAGGCGCTTTAGCTCCGATAGTCTTAAGTAAATCTACGGCAATAGCAATTTTGGAAGGCAATTCCGCAACGAGTAATGTCAGCGGTTTTAATTCTATAGACAATGGGTCGTTTGCAGGAGCGAGCGGGATGTTTTCGATAATACAAAACAGTGGCAACAATGTGATTATTCAAGATTCGACTGTTTATAATGTGACATTTATTCCTTGATATTTTATGAAAATATCTGCATTTGTTTATTGTATTTTATTATTTTTCGTCGCTGTTATAGCCCGCGCAGATTCTTTTAATTTAAACGGTATAGCAGGCGGCGGAAATTTTAATATTTCAGTAACCAGTTTTGCGGAAAGACGCTTTAAAACAGTTTATAAACAACAATTCGATTTTAGCTGTGGTTCAGCGGCGTTGGCCAGTTTGTTGACGTTTCATTACAACGATAAGGTTGACGAGCAGACTGTTTTTGTCGATATGTACGAAAACGGAGACCAGAAAAAAATACAAAAAGAGGGATTCTCATTACTTGATATGAAAATGTATCTAGGTCGACATGGCTATATTGCCAATGGATACAAGATCGACCTAAATGATTTGGTAAAAATCAATGCGCCGGCGATCACGATCATTAATAACAACGGCTATTTGCATTTTGTCATTGTCAAAGGAATCAGCGAACATGAGGTTTTGGTCGGGGATCCGGCGGTAGGTGTAAAAAGAATGCCGAGAACGGATTTCGAGCTTATGCGGGAAAATCGTATTTTCTTTTTAATCAACGATAAACAGTTGGTAGTTGATAATCACTTTCAAGATCCAAACGAATGGGCTCTACATCCGAAAGCGCCTCTGGAGGATGTGGTGAACAGGGAAAGTTTAGCAACGTTCAATTTATTGCAACCAGGATATTGGGATTTTTAGCAAGCGCGAGAGGATAATACTATGAGTGATTATAAATCCCGTATAACCTTATCGTTTCATATTCGATTTGCGTTAATCAATTTACTCTGTATTTACAGCATATCAAATTCAGTGCTCGCAGTAGAAGAACTTAGAGGCAATGATTATTTGGCTCATTTTAAACCTGTTTCGGATGAAGTACTCAGCGAGATGCGCGGCGGTTTTGAGTTGCCCAATGGTATGAATTTATACATCAGCATTGCGAGATCGGTAAACATCAATGGCGTAGAGACGCTTTCGTCTAATTTTCAGTTACCGGATAATTTTCAATTAGTGCAAAACGGACTGGATAATCATGTTCAAAATGTTAATTTGCCTGTGCTCAGCGACGTTATTCAAAACAGCCTTGATAATCAATTAATACAAAGTGTGAGAATAGTGAACGTAGAACTTAGTAACTTGCGTAGTTTGACAAACAATCACGGGAGCGTGTTAATTAATCATGTAGTCAGTCCTAATCTATAGTTTTTCATTGGACAGTTATTGGCACTTATTGCTAACTGCAAATAAGGTAGTCTAAATCGCGCCGTGTAACTTATAAAAACCGGGCGATAAGAAAAGGGCATATTTGATGCGATACAAGAATAAGAATAATTTTAGATTAATACCTTATGATGCGCCGCTTTTAGTCATGAGCTTGCTTTTTGTCAGTGTGCCCGAGGTTAGCGCAGAGCCGCAGACAACGACGGATTTGATCGAAGAATACAAGAAACTCGTTGCCGAGCAAAAAAAAGAGTTCGAAAATCAGCGGCAAATTATTGCCGAACAAAACAAGGTTATTGAACAGATGAAAACGCGGCTGGACGCTTTGACCGGGCAATCGCCACAGACGGCAACTCAGCAACAATCGCCCCCAGCCGTAGCTCAGCAATCTCGCCCTGCTGAAACTCAACAATCCCCTCAAACTGCAAAGGCCCAGCCTGCAAAGCCCGCCAATGTCCCGGCAGTTGCTCAAGCTCAACATCAGGCGGATCAATTACCGGCTAAACCGGTCGGCCAAGCACCCGCGGATTATTCGGAAAAGCCTAAGCCCCCTGAAATCCCACGGCTCAGCTCGTCGGTGGGAGGCGTATTGACGCCGAAAGGCCGATTGGTGTTTGAACCATCCCTACAATATGTTTATAGCGATAATTACCGGGTTTTTCTGGATGCCTATACCTTTCTTCCTGCTTTGGCGGTTGGTTTGATCGATATCCGCCAGGTTAAACGTAATACCTTGATAGGTACCTTGGCGGCGCGTTATGGTATTACCGATCGTTGGGAAGTCGAATTTCGCGCGCCTTTTGTATATCGCACCGACGACCAGCGAGCCCGTCCGGTAGATCTCAGTCCCAGCTATGCCGACGAAACTTTTACCTCGAGTGGAATCGGTATCGGAGACTTGCAGTTTGATGTCCGCTATCAATTAAACAGCGGCGAAGGCGGCTGGCCAATTCTGATTGGCGTTTTAGTAGCGACAATGCCGACCGGTAAAAGCCCGCTGGATATCGATTACCATGAAACAACCATACAGAATGTTCCTTATCTCACCTTTCCCACCGAACAGCCGACTGGGGTTGGCTATTTTAGTTTTCAACCCAGTATCACCGCTTTGTATCCTACCGACCCCGCGGTTTTGTATGGGAATATCGGTTACATTTACAACCTAGAGAGAGACGGCGGAATATTTGGAGGTACATTCGATCCAGGCGACGGTGTTAACCTGAGTTTTGGAATGGGTTTCGCGATCAATGAAAAAACTTCGTTTAGCATCGGTTATTCGCATAAACATTTGTTCAATTCGGCTGCCAATGGCCAGACCATCAATGGGAGTGAATTAGATATCGGTGAATTTATCGTCGGCTATTCCTTCAGATATTCGCCAAAAACAACCTATAATTTGACGCTAGGGATCGGTACCACTAGTGACTCTCCAAACGTCAATCTGATGTTGAGAGTACCTATGGGCTTTGACATTTAACGATTATCGTTTGGCCTGAAAAGAATCCTGATACTTGAGCAACTCAAATTGCGCAGCTTTCGTCACATCACACCTCGATAACGCCATCGGCACCGCACGTGCGGTGACGGCTTCCGCCGGTATCTTCAGCAGGTTTTTGGGTTGACTAAATAGTCGTCCCTGAAAAGCCACAAATTCAACGCTAACGCATTGAAATACAATAAATAATCAAAGAAAAAGACGGACAATAATTGCAAGAGATGGGTGCAATGGATATTAATTTCTTGCAAATTTTTATTCAAAATGAAGCCAAACTCTCAAGAAAACAGCGGACAAATTGACCCGTTCAACATACCACTGGTGATGTGGCTAGAAATTCCGCAAAATCGGAAGCGTTATAAAAATTACAGTGTGATTGCAATAAGCCTGGACGGGCGGCGCTGAGCTTCCTTTCATTCGTATCCGCACCGGACGCGTAGTAGCCGGTACAGTCGCTGTTCTTTCTGCACATGGTTTCAATTGGCCAGACTTAACCGCTTCATAAAGAAAAATCTTCACCTGAGAGCGGCGTTTAACATCCAAGGCGTCTTCGTTCGGTTCGTACCAGAACCAGTAACTATTAATTTGATCGAGCGTCAGCTCATCAGTCGGGGATAGTGCCACCAGTCAAGGACACAATTTTAGTTGCATACCCCTGCATTTCGACGCACTTCTATGCACAATAAAAAACCCGCTAAGCCTTACGGCTTGCGGGTTTTCGTACTTCTTTGCATGTTATTGCATTAATTCATGGTAGAGGGTCGGAATCGAAAATATATATAAGATACTGTTTTATATACTAATAAATAGTTATTGATTAAATTGTATCACTAACCGTGTCACTCAACTTAATTGTAACTGTGTCCTGATCCCTATATTTGTTGCCAGTTTGGAATAGCAAAAACTGCAGAAATTTGAATTCTGTTATTTTTTTAGTATTTGATTTATAAGCTATTTTTATTATCCGCCGTTTTACCGGCCATTCGAATGGCAAATCCAAAGTATTTGTAAATAATTGAAATAAATGGTTTTTTAATAAAAACACATCAAGTCTCTGAGTCAAAAGTCAGGCGCGTTTCTTCAATCTCCGCCAATTTTTGACAAACACTGAAATTCTTGCTTAAAGACACAACCATTCTAAGTCCACCAATATCACCAGTTTTTCAGTAATTTTCGGGAATTTTTAGGCGAAATTTCATTGTTCCCGCTCAACGCAAGTGCAATCTCCAATTTCAAAGCAAAAATTTTATGCAAAAACCGCGCGGGCGAGGAGGAGTGATTTTGGGCCCGGCTACTGTGTTATTGCTGCACCGCGGCGATATTCGTATCAGGCCGCCTTGGCCAGCGGGTTCAACAGGACCGCGTTCTTCAAATGATCCGGCGCCAGGTGGGCATAGCGCATGGTCATGCCGATATCGGCGTGTCCCAATATCTTTTGTAGTGACAGGATGTTGCCGCCGTTCATCACGAAGTGACTGGCGAATGAATGCCGCAAGATATGGGTCTTTTGTCCTTTTGGAAAGTCGATACCGGTATGTTTTGCTGCCCGCCGAAATGAGCCGATACAGTTGGTGAATATTCGATCATCCGGATTCAGATAGCCGGCGTATTGATCGAGGGCATGGAAAAACGCCGGATCCAGCGGTACCGTTCTGGTTTTTTTCGACTTGGTGAACTCGAAGGTAATCCGTCCGTCGCGCAACTGCTTGCGTTTCAACTTCTCGGCTTCGCTCCACCGGGCACCGGTCCGTAAACAGATTTGCGTCACCCACCAAGTATTCAAGTTTTGGGCATGCAGCTTAATAACTTCAAGCAACTCATCAATCTGGGCCCGGCTCAAATAACTCAGCTGGCGTTCCTGGACCTTGATGAAATCAATATCGCAAATAGGCGAATGGTAGGTAATCACCTTCAGGCGTTTCAACTTGTTGAACACCGCCGCCAAATAGCCGTGTAGATTATTGAAGGTTTTGAAGCAGACCACGTCACCCTCAAAGGTCTTTTGGTACCGGTATTTCAAAAACTGCTCGGCGGTTAACAGGCTGTTGATTTTATCGCCCCCGCAATCCGCATTGATTCGCTGAGCCAGCCGCTAGATTAACTTATAAAGC
>NZ_JBSYXO010000080.1:0-3107 GCF_054172045.1 Methylomonas sp. MgM2
TGGCGGGATTTGCTGGGCGTCGACCGAGTCGGCCTGGACGACAATTTCTTCGAACTCGGCGGACATTCGTTGTTGGCGATGAAGCTGGCCGGTCGCATATCGCGGCATTTTCAGATCGAGCTTGGCGTACGCCGCCTGTTCGAGGCTGGCTCGTTATCCCGGCTGGCAGCCGAAATCGACGCCTTGCTGCCGGATTCGCCGGCTCTTGATTTGCAGAACGAGCTGGCGGATGCGCTGGCCGAGTTGCAAGGGATGTCGGCTGAGGATTTGCAGGCGTTATTGGCTGATAGCGAATGATTTTTGGTATGGAAGCAGTGATGGGCTATTTGGATTTGTGTCGCTATTGCGACAGTTTTATTCAGAAGTCGGTTCTCGGACCGACAGCCGATTTTTTTTCTTTTGCTCGGCCAAAAGAAAGAAACCAAAGACAAACCCGCCGGGGGCGGGTTTGGACGCCTGTGGCGCACGGAGTGCGAGCGCCTGGATGGAGCGAGTCAGCACGCCGCTTCATACCGCCTTTATCCTGCGATGCTCGGGAGGGTATTAAGGGATTAAACCCCATGCCTTCGGCATTTTCCGCTTTGCGGTTTTCTTGCAAACGGCGCAACGACCATATCAGCTTGAATTGCACCCGCGGCAACAAGATAAATTGAAAATAGAAAACTCATTGATGCAAAACCCACTCGCCAATTTCCATACCCTGAGTCCGGAACAACGCAGAGCCTTGATCCTGCTTCTGAAAAAACGCGGCCTAGACATAGGCCAATTCCCGATCGCCAGCGTCGGCCGCGATGCGGCGCTGCCGTTGTCTTACGGTCAGCAACGGCTGTGGTTTTTGGCGCAACTGGAGCCCGATAGCAGCGCTTACCACATCGCCGATGCGGTGTATTTGGGCGGTGAAATCGACGCCGACGCGCTGCAATGCGGCATCGATAAGCTGGTGGTCCGGCACGAAAGTCTACGCACGACGTTTCAGAGCGATGGCGGCAAACCGGTGCAAATCGTCCACGATGCTATGGCGGTCGAAGTGCAATGGCTGGATTTATCCACGCAATCCGGCGCTGTCGAGATATCGGTCAAAAACCAAGTCGAAAGGCTGGAGAGCGAGCCGTTCGATATGGGCAACGGGCCGCTGTTGCGGATTGCGTTGCTGAAGTTGGCGAGCGACCGTCATCTTTTGGTCTGGGTGCTGCACCACATCGTTGCCGACGAATGGTCGTTGAATATTTTGCTCAACGAATTTGCCGAGCTGTACCACGGCTATTGCCAAGGCCGCGAGGCGGAGTTGCCAGGCCTGGCGATCGGTTACGCCGATTTCGCGGTCTGGCAACGGCATTGGCTGGAAGCCGGCGAAATGGAGCGGCAGATGGCGTATTGGCGCGAGCGTTTGGGCGAGGAAATGCCGCAATTGGAACTGCCGATGGACCGGCCGCGGACGGCGCAAACCGGCGATGCCGGCGCCAAATTGGAAATTAGTTTGCCCGACGTCACGGCCGGTGCGCTACGCGAAGTTTGCCGGCGCCAAGGCGCGACCGTATTTATGGGTTTGCTGGCTGTGTTTTACCTGCTGCTGTACCGCTATAGCGGCCAGTGTAAATTACGGGTCGGCGTACCGGTTGCCAATCGCAACCGCCGCGAGACCGAACAGCTGGTGGGTTTTTTCGTCAACACCCAGGTGTTGCAAACCGAACTGGACGGCGGCCTGAACTTCCAGCAGGTGCTGGAGCGGGTCAAGGAAACGGCGCTTGGCGCGCAGGCTCATGCCGATTTGCCGTTCGACCAACTGGTCGAGGCGCTCAGCCCGCAACGCAGTCTGGAACGTAATCCGTTGTTCCAGGTGATGTACAACCATCAATACCAGCAGGCCGACACGGCCAAGGCGCTTGGTGCTTTGCTGATCGAGCCCTTTCCACGCGACGCGCACACGACGCAATTCGAATTGATTCTGGACACCTTCGAAAGCGTAACCGGCAGCATAAGAGCGATCTGGACTTATGCGAGCGATTTGTTCGATCAGGCGACCATCGCGCGGATGGCCGGGCATTTTTGCCGCTTGGCCGAAGCGGCAACCCAGCATCCCGAAAAGGCCTTGCGTGATTTGTCGATGCTCGATCAGGCCGAGCTGGATCGTGTACTGTTAAAACCGTCTTTATCTTACGAATCCGCCCATTTGCCGGCGCAAATCCGCCGCCAAGCCCAAACCCGGCCCGGTGCCGTAGCGCTGATCGCCGGTGCCGAGCGGCTGAGTTACGCCGAGTTGCAAAGCCGGGCTAATCGCTTGTCGCATTATTTACTGGAGCAGGGCCTGCGCCCCGGCGCGGTGGTGGCGTTGAGTCTGCCGCGTTCGGCGCACACGATTGTTGCTTGTCTGGGCGCGTGGCAATGCGGCGCGGCGTTTCTGGCCCTGGACCCCGATTATCCGGCCGAGCGATTGCAGTACATGCTGGACGATGCCGGCGCCGAATGGCTGATCGGCTGCGATGCGACGGTCGCTAGGGTGGGTACGGTTAGTGCCCGCGAGCAAGCCGCGCTAACGGCGGGCAATGACATTGCCCACCCTACAACCATGCCCAAGTCGGAGCAGGAGCGCCCTTCGACAAGCTCAGGGCGAACGGTGATTGCGGGGTCGGTTCATCAGGCCAATGCCATCAAACGGATAGACCTCGCCCGGCTCGACTTGTCCGCCTACCCCGACATGCCGCCCGACGTGGCGTTGCACCCGGAAACGCCGGCCTACCTGATCTACACCTCCGGTTCCACCGGCCGGCCCAAGGGCGTGGCGGTCGCTCACGGCGCGCTGGCCATGCATAGTCTGGCCATGGCCGAGCTGTACGCGTTGCAAGCGGGTGAAACCTGTCTGCATTTTGCCTCGTTCAGCTTCGATGCCGCCATCGAGCAATGGGCGGTGCCGCTACTGAGCGGCGCCACGCTGGTCATCGGCGATCCGGCGCAATGGAGCGTCGACCGGACCCTGCAAGCCATTCGCGAGCATGCGATCAGCCGTATCGACGTGCCGCCGGCCTATCTGGCCGAACTGGCCCGCCAGCTCGACAAGCCGGAACAAGCACCCGCATTGACCGGCTGCACCGTCGGCGGCGAAGCCCTGC
>NZ_JBSYXO010000081.1:0-2734 GCF_054172045.1 Methylomonas sp. MgM2
CGCCCGGCGCTACGGCTTCCAGGGACTACTCAACCTTCACTCGCTGGCGCTTCGTTTCCAAGGTTTCGCAGCGTTTGCTCAATCGAGTTAAACAAATCGCCATCCATCTTAGCTAATTCACAATAAACCCTTTCTACTGTGTACTGCTTTGGCAATATCGATCCTTCGGCAATGTCGTGCTTGTCCATCCATTGCTTTAATACATCCAATCGCTTTTCAAAATCCGTTATTGATTTGATTTGCTCATCCTTCCACCAATGCGTTAATAAACACCCGGTCGGCCTTGCCTCGCCTTCAGCATCAAGCCAACTCAAAAAATCATCTCTGTGAATCAAAATATCGTGATTTAAGAATGCCCTCATATCCATTACCCAAATTTCACTATTTGGGTTTTCTGGCGGTGGTTTAAGCTTTTCTCCCTTCAGTTTTCCAGTTTTAAACGCCTCCAGCATTGCTTCAACGTATTTTTCTTGCCACTCTTTAACATCACTCCATAATTCGGCAATGGCCCTAATGCTTAGATGATCAGGAAGCGGTATTCCGGCTTCTATGCGTTGTTGGTTTGTTAAGTCCACCGCGTCAAATATTCCCATCACACACCGCCCAAAATATTAGCGTTCATCGATAAACCTCCCGCCGGTGTCCTATCTCAATCACCAAAACAATCAGCTCTTCGTCTTCGATCCGGCATAAAAGCCGATAGTCGCCTACACGGTAACGCCATAGGCCGGATAGATTGCCTTGTAAAGCTTTGCCGGTGTTGCGTGGGTTGTCGGCGGTTTGGATGCGATCCTGCAGAAAGGAAACGATGCGCTTTTGTATCGGTTTATCCAGCTTCTTTAGGTCGCGCTTCGCATCGTCTGATAACTTAACTGTCCAGGCCAAGCTCTTTCACCACGTCATCAAGGCTATGGGAAATCTTGCCGCCATCAAGATAGGCTTGATAAGCGGCTTCGGCCCGCTTCGCGTCTTGGCAATCTTCCAGGTATTCCCGCAAGGCCGCCTTGACCAATTGCGCCGGGCTTAGGTGCTGCTCGTTTGCCAACTGGTTCAACACGTCAGCGGTTTCGTCGTCTAGTTCTAAGGTCATCATGGTTTGATTCCGGTTGGTTGATTGTTAAAGGCTATTGCCTAAAATCTTGGCGTTCATGTTTGCAAGTACGTTGCTTACATGACTGTCTGATAGATGCGAATAGCGCCGCACCATTTGCAAGGTCTTATGACCGAGAATTTCCGCGATTTCCGCCAGGCTTGCGCCATTCATAGCCAAATAGCTTGCGGTCGTGTGGCGTATGTCATGCCAACGAAAATCGATTACCTCAGCCCGCTTTAAGGCCGTTGCCCATGCCTTTTTTAGTTCTATCGGTTGTTGTGGGCATTCAGGGGATGGAAAAACTAGCGCCGTATCCAGCCGCCGCACTTTCGACATTTCGCGCATAACTTGCGCCGCAGCCCCTACCAGGGGCACCCGCCGCCGTTCGCCGTTTTTGGTACTATGTAAAACAATCGCGCTTTGATCCAGCATGACCACTCCCCACGCGGTTTCGGTCGGTGGATTGCTCGGCACCCGCCAATAAAGGTTCATCAATTCGCCCTGTCTCATGCCGGTCGATAATGCCAAGATGAAAGCCGGATAAAGCAAGGGGTTTGCCGATTCCTTACAGGCCGCCGTCAATCGCTCCCGCTCTTGGTCGTCCAGATAACGCACCCGGCCCGGTGGCAGTTCCGGCATTTCTACGCGCCGATCCCTTAGCGGGCTTTGTTCCAGCCAATGCCATTCATTAACGGCATACTTCAGGACGTTTTGCACCACGCCAAAATATTTCTTGATTGAATCCGCCGAAAACGGCTTGCCGCTCTTGTTGGTTTTCTTAAGCAATTTGTCCCGGCATTGGGCAAACAATGGGCTTTGCAAGTCAGCCATGACATGGTGACCCAGCTCTTCACGCCACCAAGCCAATATTGGCCGCCGGTTGCGTTGTTCTTTGCTGGTAAATTTGACGGGCACCACGTCGGCTAGATAGCGGTCGATAGCATCCGCGAACGTGTGCTTTTTGGCTTCGGTGGTTTTGAAGTGTCGGCCGTTTCGAATGTCCGACTCGGTGTCTTGAATCCACTTTTTAGCGTCGGTCAGCCGTTTAAATGTTGCTGATTGCGCTGGGTAGCCTTTTAGTCTGATTTCGGCGGTATAGCGTGGTTTGCCGTCTTTGTCTAAGCGTTCTCTAATGCGTGCCATGATTTCCACCTTGGGGCGGCAACCGGCTTTTTGATATGATGCTTTTAGCCATTGCTTAACCCTGTTCGTTAAGTGAATCGGTTAGGGCTTGCTTGGTGTTGGTAGCACCGGCAGGCCCGTTTTGTTTGCTGGCTTTGATTATAAGTTTTTTACCCATTTTTGTCCCATTGAATTACAAAAACAGGCAAAAAACCAGAACAAACAAGCACAATAAAACAATACTAAGTCATTGAATTTATTTATTGTTATTTATTCTAGTTATTTGTGGCTTTTTATTATAAACGCCCTTCTAAGGGGCAGGTCGGACGTTCGAATCGTCTCCGGGACGCCATATAAATCAATAAGTTATACAAATCAGCCATATAACAGCAAGAGCTATGAAGTGTCATTGAAGTGCAAATTTCGATAATTGTAATTCGCATGTAATGGTCAACAAAAACCGGACACCTACTCAGGCAGTGTTACTATAAAATTCCCGCTCGAATTCGATGGGAGATT
>NZ_JBSYXO010000082.1:0-2704 GCF_054172045.1 Methylomonas sp. MgM2
GCGACCAAGGTTTGAAGTTGGCCGATTACGATACGCTCACTCACGATTGGTCGGTTCAGGATCAAAGCGGCGAAATCCGGCCGTTAGCGGCGGTGCTGTCGGCCAACGCCACCCATAGGGCAGAGTTAGCCAGAATCGCCGCTTTGGAAGAAGCGTTCGTCGTCGATTGGCGAACGCATATGGCCCGTCAATTCGTCAACGCCGGATTTACCCAGCTCGACGACGGGCGTTTCGAAAAAAAACCGGAACTGGACTTAAATTACGATTTTTTTCACTACGACGCGTATTCGACGCCCATGTCCGATCAAGAATATGGTTACCTTGGCTCGTCGCCCTGGGAAATCAACACGCTGGGCAGTAAAACCGTGGCACTGTCCGATTTGGATAGCGTAAGAGGATTCGACCGGCATTCCACCTATGCTAGTCAAGACGTTACCGTCGGCAATTGGAGCACGACGCAGTTCGATTCGACCCGTGATATCTATAGTTCCAGCTATATTTATCGTAGTAAAATTGTTTCGCTGCCGACCGGAAACGGCGGCGCGGGAATTGGCGTTCCTGTCGGTACTAATATTTATCCGACAGGTATACCTGGGCAATACAAACTCACTTGGTACGATATCAGCAAAACGTTTAAGTATACTCAACAGCAATTTCACTTAGACGGTCATGTGGCTGTCGAGATTATCAATCCGGGTACCGGCCCGGAAACGGACGGGCTGGCGCTCGGAAGGTCGGTTAGAGCCGGCAGCGCTTTACCCGGCAATGTGACGATCGGACTGGAAAAGAATTCCATTGCGTTTAATTTATTGAACGTTAGCGGCACGGAAGACGACGATATCATTTCCTTCGAATATAACTCAGCACCCGCCGTAATCGTTAAGGCCGGCGGGGGCAACGATTTTGTCGATGCATGGAACTGGTATGGCGAAGGCAATGAGGATGCGGTGGCGTTTCTGGACGGTGGCGACGGTAACGACATATTGATGGCGACTTCGGGCGACGATGTATTAATCGGCGGTAGCGGTGTCAATTATCTGTTGGGCAAAGCCGGCAATGACCGTTATATGTTGTCGGCAACGGGATTCGATATCATCGATCTTGAGTATGATATCGATATTATCGCTCCTGGGTATGGATTCGCTACCATCGCTCCTGAGTATGGAACCGATTACCTGACTATCACCGAAAGCGGCATCGATATCTTGGAATTGCCGGAAGACGTCACGCCGGCAATGTTGACGACTCGTTTCAGTGCGGTATTGGTCAACGGCGAACAAATACCCACCTTGGAATTGAGTTGGCAAGGGCAGGCGCATACTGCGATTATGCTCGCCAATATCGATGACCGATCCGATATAACCCCGTTCGAAAACGTGACTTTGTTATTCGGCGACGGCAGTGAAAGCACTTTGGACGAACTGCTCGCTGCCACACCGCCCGGTTTTAACGACTTTTATGTCTGGGGCGAACCGTTTGTTCCGCCCACCGACACGGGATTTATCGAAGAATGGCAGTTGCCGTTACCAACCGCCGAATTTTCCATAGGCATGGGCTCGGTTACCACCCGCGATTACAGCGGCGGAATCGTATTCGATCCGTCGATCGTCTCCGACGACGTTACGTTGCTTAAATCCGGAAACGATTTATTGGTTAGTGTCAGCGGTGGCACGGATTCGCTTCGTCTCGTCGATTGGTATTTGCAAGACTACGAACCCTGGATGATTTTCGACGACGATGAGTGGAGTTATTATCAAGCGTCGGAAATTGGAACGACGCTCATCGGTACGGCTGGCGGCAATACTATGACAGCTTTGGACGATTATGGTTGGACATTGCTGGGTAACGCCGGCAACGACACGCTCATCGGCAATGCAGGAGACGACGTTCTGGTCGGCGGCAGCGGTTCGGATATCTTATTCGGCGGCGACGGCGACGATACCTTTGTGGTCGAAGGCGTCGATAATGGTTACGACCGCTTCGAAGGCGGCGGCGGTTTCGATACGATTGTGGGCGGCGGGGGCGACGACCTGATTCGGTTGCATCAATTCGGCGGCGACTATATGGTCGAGCGTATCGACGGGGGCTTAGGTTTAAATACTATCGCCGGCACGGGGTACGGGGATACCATTGACCTATCGGGCACCGAAGTGCTGAATGTTGCGGCAATCGACGGCGGCGCCGGCAACGACACGCTCATCGGCAATGCAGGAGACGACGTTCTGGTCGGCGGCCGCGGTTCGGATATCTTGTCCGGCGGCGACGATACCTTTGTGGTCGAAGGCGTCGACAGCGGTTACGACCGCTTCGAAGGCGGCGCCGGTTTCGATACGATTGTGGGCGGCGGGGGCGACGACCTGATCCGGCTGCATCAATTCGGCGGTGCCTATGCAGTCGAACGCATCGACGGGGGCCTGGGATCAAATACCATCGCCGGCACCGGATACGGGGATACCATTGACCTATCGGGCACCGAGCTGCTGAATATTGCCGCGATCGACGGCGGCGCCGGCAACGACACGCTGACCGGCAGTGCGGCCGGCGACGTTCTGATCGGCGGCAGCGGTTCCGACACCTTGGCGGGCGGCGACGGCGACGATACCTTTGTGGTCGAAGGCGTCGACAGCGGTTACGACCGCTTCGAAGGCGGCGCCGGTTTCGATACGATTATGGGCGGCGACGGCGACGACGTCATCCGGCTGCA
>NZ_JBSYXO010000083.1:0-2534 GCF_054172045.1 Methylomonas sp. MgM2
GCCTTGGGCTGTCGATACCGTCTATATTAACGGACTGAAGCAACTGGGGTAGATGGGGTTAATCAGTCGTTAACCAAAAAACTGCATGAGCTGGAAAGGGCTTTGCGAAAAAACACCTCGGAGCTGATTTCATTGGCTATCGACGAAATTTACCAGCGCCAAGTCAGTCCACCGCTCAGCGAAGGCCAGAAAGCCTATCAAATCATGCTGCAAACCGGCTTTATCGGTAGCATGGCCGGTGACGGTACTCTATCGAAAAATTACAAGGATATGCTGGATTGGAGCGATAAAACATGATCATCGCCGATTCCGGGTTTTGGATTGCCTTGCCGACCTAATCGGTTTTCACGCTTACCGCTGGAAAAATACCCGGCCATTTCAAAATCTTTTATTACCTTGAAAACGGAAAGCTACCCACACGTTGCAATACTTCCATAAAATCGCCGTATCGGACTATGCCTTCGCTACGGCATTGAATCATGCTGAAGCGCACCGCTTCTTTTAGGTGCGGATGGTCTTTGATCCACTGTTCGTGTTCGGTATAAACCGGCGCTTGGGTTTGCAATAAGGCTTGATAGGCTTCCAATGCCGCCGGAAAACGGGCGGCTAATTTCTCGCAAACGGTTTTGGTATAAAACTGAGCCAACCCTTCTACAATGCCAAGGTCGGCATTGCCAAAATCTTTGGTTTTCCAGGTTGTGCCGTCAATATCTTTGCCTTGATGAGTGTATGCATGCGCTAGTTCATGGGCCAGCACGACCAGGCATAAGCCCTCGATGGAAATACTGTAAAACTGAGCGAAAATACCAATTGCCGCCCAATAAATTTCAACTCTGGGGACATTGAAAAAGTACGCACCAAGGATGTCTTCGTTAAGCTCTCTAAGCCTGTGCTTGATACCAAATTGCCCAAGCTGCTCAAGTATTTGTTGGAACCAAGTCTTAGCATTGCTAAGATCGATAGGCGATAGCTCACTAGGGCATAATGTATGAAGTGCGGAAAATTGCTCGATAGCAATATCAAGCCCTTTGGCCGTATCGGCAAAGGCTTTTTCGTTTAACAGGACAGGCGCTTGTTCACTGTACCTTCTTAAAACATCGATCAATGGCTCCGGCAAACCATCAACCACTTTGATTGGGATTTGTGTGGCTTTGTGTTCAGGGCGATTGCTTTTGTTCTCTTTCTCTATGCTGAGCCTGAGCGCGGTTTCATTCCGCAGTTGGTCTCTAACGATCAAATTCCACTGGTTAACGGTACGTTGTACCCGCTGCTTTAAATTTGGCTGGTAATGCTCTAATTGCTCAATCCAATGTCTTGCCGAACTTGAGTCCGCATCCGGGCCGATATTGTAACCATAGTAAGCATCACCCCATTTTTGTGTAAACATCTAATCCGCCTTGAACATCAAAGAATGCTAAATGGATGACAAAATTCATCCAGATTTGATGCGGATTATATCCGCCTCTTAGCCTACAGAGACTGGTTGATAGAACAAAGAAGATAGATTCGGCAGGTAAATCTTTCTTCCAACCTAGCATAAAACCTCGGGTTGTAACTAAGAGGCGGCTTGCCAACCCTTGTATGGTGGGTATAATAACCACCATGAACAGCAGACAACTGATTAAACTACTCGAAGAAGATGGCTGGACGCTACGCAGTGTCAAAGGTAGTCATCATGTTTTTGTTCATCCGGTTAAGTTGGGGCATTTGACAGTGCCGCATCCCAAAAGTGATTTAGGCAAAGGATTGGTGAATAAGCTGTTAAAACAAGCGGGGTTGAAAGTATGAGATTTATTATTGCCATAGAGCCAGGCGATGACAATCATGCGTTTGGTGTGGTTGTGCCGGATTTGCCAGGCTGCTTTTCAGCGGGTGATACATTGGATGAGGCTTTCGAAAACGCCAAAGAAGCGATTGATCTATGGTGCGAAACGGTCATCGAAGACGGGGGCATGATCCCACCCGGCAAAACGCTAGCGGAACACCAAGCCAATCCGGAATTTACCGGCTGGGTTTGGTCAATTGTGGAGGTGCCGGTAGAGCGTTATTTGGGGCCAGCCGAAAAGGTCAATATTACGTTGCCAAAGCTGTTATTGACCCGAATCGATGAATACGCCAAGGCCCACGGTGCGACCCGTTCCGGTTTCTTGGCGCAAGCCGCGCGGCAGGCAATGCGCTAAGGGGACTAGCGGAAGCATTTGAACAGAAACTTATGGTTTCAACAAAATGCGGCTATACAAAATTTCTCTAAAGCGGCCACTGGAAATTATTCATCTCGAATAGGCTGGCCATCAGGTTACGACCCTTTGCTGACAGATAAGATTTAATTTGCAGTGACAGGAAAGGGCAAATTAGCCGTCCTTCATAATGTAGGTGCGATTAGCCTAGCGTGTTGCGGCTGGGCAATGCCGCTTAATCTAGCGGGTGGAATTCCCGCCTCGGTAACTGCTAGCCACAGGCCGAGTATCGAGCCTTGCAGGCAGTATGGTAACAGGCTGCTTGATGCGTAGGTACGAAAACTGGCGAGGAACAAT
>NZ_JBSYXO010000084.1:0-2460 GCF_054172045.1 Methylomonas sp. MgM2
AAAAAAAGCCCGCGTCATTCGGCGGGCTTTCGAGTTTGGTGCTTGGCGATGACCTACTTTCACATGGCAACCTGCCACACTATCATCGGCGCTAAGCGGTTTCACTTCCGAGTTCGGGATGGGATCGGGTGGTTCACGCTTGCTATTGTCACCAAGCAAACTGGTTTGACTGGTTTTGCCAGTCGTCATGCACAGGGTTGGGCGTTATGCCTTGGCCTGTCTTCATGGAAATCTGTTCGCGTTCGTTCTTAAGTTTCTCAGCTATGTCAACGGTACAGGCTTTCGACTCTGGCTGAGGCATTTTCTTTCGCCTTTCGCCTTTTCTCTTTCGCCTGCCATACCACCCGTTTGACAAAATCAAACCGGGACGCTTCCGCGCCTGTTTCCGGTGAATACCATGGGGTATTCATCAAACGCATTGGGTGTTATATGGTCAAGCCTCACGGGCAATTAGTACGGGTTAGCTTCATACATTACTGCACTTCCACATCCCGCCTATCAACGTCGTCGTCTTCAACGGCCCTTCAGGGGACTCAAGGTCCCAGTGAGATCTCATCTTGGGAGGGGCTTCCCGCTTAGATGCTTTCAGCGGTTATCCTGTCCGAACGTGGCTACCCGGCAATGCCCTTGGCAGAACAACCGGAACACCAGAGGTTCGTCCACTTCGGTCCTCTCGTACTAGAAGCAGCTTCCCTCAAATCTCAAACGCCCACGGCAGATAGGGACCGAACTGTCTCACGACGTTCTGAACCCAGCTCGCGTACCACTTTAAATGGCGAACAGCCATACCCTTGGGACCTGCTTCAGCCCCAGGATGTGATGAGCCGACATCGAGGTGCCAAACACCGCCGTCGATATGAACTCTTGGGCGGTATCAGCCTGTTATCCCCGGCGTACCTTTTATCCGTTGAGCGATGGCCCTTCCATACAGAACCACCGGATCACTAAGACCTACTTTCGTACCTGCTCGACTTGTCCGTCTCGCAGTCAAGCACCCTTATGCCTTTGCACTCATTGGTTGATTTCCGACCAACCTGAGGGTACCTTCGTGCTCCTCCGTTACGCTTTGGGAGGAGACCGCCCCAGTCAAACTACCCACCAGACACTGTCCCTAACCCGGATCACGGGTCGAGGTTAGAACTCCAAACATACCAGGGTGGTATTTCAAGGTCGGCTCCACAAGAACTGGCGTTCCTGCTTCTAAGCCTCCCACCTATCCTACACAAGTAGGTTCAAAGTCCAGTGCCAAGCTATAGTAAAGGTGCACGGGGTCTTTCCGTCTAGCCGCGGGTACACTGCATCTTCACAGCGATTTCAATTTCACTGAGTCCCAGGTGGAGACAGTGTGGCCATCGTTACGCCATTCGTGCAGGTCGGAACTTACCCGACAAGGAATTTCGCTACCTTAGGACCGTTATAGTTACGGCCGCCGTTTACTGGGGCTTCGATCAAGAGCTTCTCCTTACGGATAACCCCATCAATTAACCTTCCAGCACCGGGCAGGCGTCACACCCTATACGTCCACTTTCGTGTTTGCAGAGTGCTATGTTTTTGCTAAACAGTCGCAGCCACCGATTTTTTGCAACCCCCTTCCGCTCCAGCCGCAGGGCCTTCACGTACCAAGGGCATACCTTCTCCCGAAGTTACGGTATCATTTTGCCTAGTTCCTTCACCTGGGTTCTCTCAAGCGCCTTAGAATATTCATCCCACCCACCTGTGTCGGTTTAGGGTACGGCCGCATGTCACCTGAAGCTTAGAGGTTTTTCTTGGAAGCAGGGCATCTATCACTTCGCGGTTCAAGAACCGCTCGTCATCACGTCTCAGCATAAAGCAGCCCGGATTTGCCTAAGCTGCCTGCCTACCTGCTTAAACTGCCTATTCCAACAGACAGCTGATATAGCCTTCTCCGTCACCCCATCGCAGTGACATCCGGTACAGGAATATTAACCTGTTTTCCATCGACTACGCCTTTCGGCCTCGCCTTAGGTGCCGACTAACCCTGCGTCGATTAACGTTGCGCAGGAAACCTTGGGTTTTCGGCGTGCGGGTTTTTCACCCGCATTATCGTTACTTATGTCAGCATTCGCACTTCTGATACCTCCAGCCCACTTCTCAATGAACCTTCGCAGGCGTACAGAACGCTCCTCTACCACCAGCACATTCCCTTTAACTTACTCAATCACTCCGCCTCAACGTAAGCGGCGCTTTGTTCGCGCTAACGCGCTCACGATCGTAAACAAATAAGCTAAAGTGGAATGTGCTGATCCGTAGCTTCGGTACTATGCTTAGCCCCGGTGAATCTTCCGCGCAGACCGACTCGACCAGTGAGCTATTACGCTTTCTTTAAAGGGTGGCTGCTTCTAAGCCAACCTCCTGGCTGTCTGGGCCTTTCCACATCGTTTCCCACTGAGCATAGATTTGGGGACCTTAGCTGACGGTCTGGGCTGTTTCCCTTTTCAC
>NZ_JBSYXO010000085.1:0-2293 GCF_054172045.1 Methylomonas sp. MgM2
GCAGGGCTTCGCCGCCGACGGTGCAGCCGGTCAATGCGGGTGCTTGTTCCGGCTTGTCGAGCTGGCGGGCCAGTTCGACCAGATAGGCCGGCGGCACGTCGATTCGGCTGATCGCATGCTCGCGAATGGCTTGCAGGGTTTGGTCGACGCTCCATTGCGCCGGATCGCCCATGACCAGCGTGGCGCCACGCAGCAACGGCACCGCCCATTGCTCGATGGCGGCATCGAAGCTGAACGAGGCAAAATGCAGACAGGTTTCACCTGCTTGCAATGCGTACAGCTCGGCCATGGCCAGACTATGCATGGCCAGCGCGCCGTGAGCCACCGCCACGCCCTTGGGCCGGCCGGTGGAGCCGGAGGTGTAGATCAGGTAGGCCGGCGTTTCCGGGTGCAACGCCACGTCGGGCGGCATGTCGGGGTAGGCGGGCAAGTCGAGCCGGGCGAGGTCTATCCGTTTGATGGCATTGGCCCGATGAACCGACCCCGCAATCACCGTTCGCCCTGAGCTTGTCGAAGGGCGCTCCTGCTCCGACTTGGACATGGTTGTAGGGTGGGCAATGTCATTGCCCGCCGTTAGCGCGGTTTGCTCGCGGACACTAACCGTACCCACCCTAGCGACCGTCGCATCGCAGCCGATCAGCCATTCGGCGCCGGCATCGTCCAGCATGTACTGCAATCGTTCGGCCGGATAGCCGGGGTCCAAGGCCAGAAACGCCGCGCCGCATTGCCATACCCCCAGACAGGCAACCAGCATCTCCGCCGAACGCGGCAGACTCAACGCCACCACCGCGCCGGGGCGCAGGCCCTGCTCCAGTAAATAATGCGACAAACGGTTGGCCCGGCTTTGCAGCTCGGCGTAACTCAGCCGCTCGGCGCCGGCGATCAACGCTACGCCATCGGGACGGGTTTGGGCTTGGCGACGGATGCGTGACGGCAACAACTCGCCAAGCTGATATTGCGCAACAGGCAACGTATCGGCAAACGCAGACTCACCCAAACGCAGCGCGCCGATGCAAAGATCCGGCTGCCGCGTAATCTCCAACAGCAAATGGTGCATGCCGTTCGCCATCCGCCGCATATCGTCTTCGCCGAAATACGCACGGGCATAATCGAAACCGATTTCCAGACGCCGGCCAACCGTAACGTCCAACGTCAACGCATAATTGGTCACGTCGCGCTGGCTCAGATTGCCGATGCGCACATCGCCGTCGGCCTGGCGCAAAGCCGCATCGGCAGGGTAGTTCTCGAATACCAGCAAGGTATCGAACAAGTCGCCGCCGCCGGTTCCGGCCCAACCTTGCAGCTCGTACAAAGGCAAATATTCGTGCTCGCGCATCCGTAAATTGGCGCTTTGCAAGTCACGCAGCCAATCCGCCACCGGCTTGCCCGGCTCGATGCGGACCGCAACCGGCAAGGTGTTGATGAACAAGCCCAACATATTTTCCGCGCCCGACAAATCGCCGGGGCGTCCGGCCACGGTGGTGCCGAACACCGTAGTGCGTAGACCGGTGTAATGCGCCAATAACAGCGCCCAAGCGCCTTGCACCAGGGAATTCAAGGTCAAACGCTGCCGTTGAACGAAGGCCTGCAAGCCCTCGGTTTCGATGTCGGACAGGTTGCATTCGATATAAGCGTTGCCATGTTGTCCCGGCGCAGCCAAACAATTCGCCAACAGGCATGGTTCGCTAACCTCGCGCAAGGTTTCCCGCCAAAAAGCTTCGCCGGCTTTTTTATCTCTGGCCGCCAGCCAGGCGATGTAATCGCGGTAACGGCCTGTTTTTCCCAGAGTTGCCGTCTTTCCTTCGTATAAGGTCATGACTTCGGCAAAAAATAGCGAGCTGCTCCAGCCATCCAGCAACAAGTGGTGGTTGGTCCAAATCAGATGCGTCCGCCGTTCGGGCAAACTGACCAAGGTCAAACGCTGCAACGGCGGCCGGGCCGGATCGAAGCCGCGCGCGTAATCGGTTTGCGCCAATACCGTCAACTCGGCTTCATTAAATATGTCTTTATTCCATTCCAGGCGGCTGACTGGTATCTCCGCCTCGCGCCATACGGCTTGTAATGGCGCATCGCCCTGCCAGAAAAATCCACTGCGCATAATCTCGTGCCGATTGGACACCTCCCGCCAGGCTTGAATAAATCGCGGCACATCCAAACCCATCAAATCCAGAGCCAGCTGGGTGACGTAGAGATTGGCCTCAGGGTCGCTCAATGTGTGAAACAAAATTCCCTGTTGCATGGGCGAGAGGGGGTAGAGGTCTTCGATTTGGGCGTGCGGGATCGGCAGCGCGTC
>NZ_JBSYXO010000087.1:0-2078 GCF_054172045.1 Methylomonas sp. MgM2
GCTGCCTTGGGCTGTCGATACCGTCTATATTAACGGACTGAAGCAACTGGGGTAGATGGGGTTAATCAGTCGTTAACGTTTTTTTCAATCAAGCTTTTTCTGGCTTCTTCAAATCGATTTGGTTGAAGCTCGCTTCGCTTCCGCCATAAATCGACGGATACCTTTGCATCATCGGGGTTTTGACCGCTCGCTTGCTTATTAGACCGTGCTTCAAAGAAAAGCTCTTCAAGAGCATCAAGCGCCTGCTGCTGGTTCTTACCCATTTTTTTAGGCTTGGAGTCTTCAGAATTGAAGTTCAATTGACGCTCTAACACCGCACTTGTTAGTAATGAATGATCACTTGTCTCAAACTCAATCTCTTTTAGGCTCAGTGGTTGCGGATGAGCGGCATCTTTCATTTTTGTACAAGTTAAAGTGATTTGATCTCCTTTTTTCTGGACCTTATACTCAGTATCCAGAGCGGCCTTGAGGACACTTGATCCTCGACCGCGCTCTTGATCACCGTGCCCCGTGTGGTGTACAAGCAGGATGGTAGAACCATAACGACTCAGCAATCGATCCAGACTACTGATGAATCGGGTCATATCTTCGGTGCTATTTTCATTGCCTGGGCCATAGTTACGAGCCAGGGTATCGATAACAATAAGGACTGGTTTTTGCCCCGACTTCTCGACGATGGAATCAATTGCTGTAATTACGCTCGTTAATGATTCTTCGTTGAGCAGTGATGCGGGTTGATGACTGATGAACAGATCAAGATTTTTGTCATTAAGGCTGATACCCCGATCAAAGCATACAGCCCTAGCTCGGCGTATCAGTCCGTTATGACCCTCACCGTTGATATAGAAGACTGGTCCGCTTTTTACAGCATATTCGCCACAAAAAGGGATACCGCTTGCACAGCAAAGAGCTATATCCAAAGCCAGCAAGCTTTTTCCAGATTCTGGAGCGCCAATTAAGCCAGCTAGGCAGCCATAC
Source organism: Methylomonas sp. MgM2 (assembly GCF_054172045.1). Classification (NCBI taxonomy): domain Bacteria; kingdom Pseudomonadati; phylum Pseudomonadota; class Gammaproteobacteria; order Methylococcales; family Methylococcaceae; genus Methylomonas; species Methylomonas sp. MgM2. The sequence goes on from NZ_JBSYXO010000087.1 coordinate 979, forward strand.
TCAAGATAATCTTCAATTAACCAAGTAAGTTGTTTAGTTTCCATTTCACCGAATGCAGAAAACGGAAACATTGGACCCTGATTCGTGCCTGAGCGCACGGCAGCAGAAAACATGTCCAAAAACTTGCGAATGTCCTCTAGCGTCGGCCCAATTTTCGATTCCGGTATTGATCCGGTTTCGATTTCATCCCAACGCTTTTTGCTTTCCTGTGCATAATGAACGGCCTTTCTAAGATTCGATGCCTGCTTGATTTTTTGAGCGTAGAACTCAGGATTAGCACAGTAAGGCATGTCGAGGATCATCTTCCCGCCATCGGGGATTGTGGTGTATCCGCGATCAGCGAGAACAAGCAGATCAATTGGAAAGCCATCCGCTTTGAGCGAACAAATGCCCTTGAAAGCATTTTGTCTTTTGGAATCACAAAAATCATCTGGTTGCAATTGTTTAATTGCCGGTAGGTCCAACAAATGATCATGACCACCTTTCATAAGCTGGCCTAACAGCGATATTTCAGCTGCTTCAATCAATTCTAAATTTTTCATAATTTTTCCTTTATTTAGTTAAGCGCCAGTAAGCAATGAGTGATTTCATTGCCTTAACGACAGGAAAAATCTTATAGTTCAATGACTTATCAGGGGATCAATTAAAACTCAAAGTAAAATTGAATGTGTGAAATCCTATAAATGAAAGCACATGAAGTTAATTGAAATGCTTGTATCCCCTATGCCCTATAATGATCTAATGTATAGAGTTTTTTAACATTACTGCCATTATTAAGACTGACTTACATGACCCAAACACTAGCAAATCAAGCATTTCACTCATTCATCAAGGCAATGGCGAACTTGAGAGAAACTTCATTAGGGCTGGTCTCGCTAGGAGATAAGAAAGAAAATGAGCAACTGTGGTTAAGAATTCAAGACTTCTGCATGGTTATTGGCGGGAAGAATAACGCTGCACAAAATGGTGGCAGTCATCCTGTCTGTACTCAAGTTTTTGACGCCCTTTCAAAAAACAAAAAGGAACCGGAGAGTGTCGGCTTCCGGCGGGAAAGATTGCTAGCCATCCCTGGCTAGCAATCGCGCCTACACCGCCACGTG